>CABSAH010000100.1 GCA_902475645.1 uncultured Christensenellaceae bacterium
CAAGGGGCATTGTGCCAAGGTCGCCGCCCTTGCGGCTGCGCACGGCAACAACGTTGTTTTCAACTTCCTTGTCGCCTATTATCAGCATATACGGTATGCGCTGCATCTGCGCCTCGCGTATCTTGAAGCCGATTTTTTCGTTGCGCAAATCGGTTTCCACGCGGATGCCCATTTTGTCAAGGCTTGCGGCAATTTGCTTTGCGGCGTCATGCGTGCGGTCGGTCATGGCAAGCACCTTCACCTGCACGGGCGCAAGCCACGTTGGGAACGCGCCCGCGAAATGCTCCGTTATAACGCCTATGAAGCGTTCTATGCTGCCAAGCACAACGCGGTGGATCATAACGGGGCGATGCTTTTCGCCGTCCGCGCCGACGTATTCAAGGTCGAACCGCTCGGGCATCTGCATATCGAGCTGAATGGTGCCGCATTGCCATGTGCGTCCAAGCGAATCGGACAGGTGGAAGTCCAGCTTCGGGCCGTAGAACGCGCCGTCGCCTTCGTTTATAACGTAGTCCTTGCCCATATGCTCTATGGCGCGCTTGAGCGTATCCGTAGCCATGTCCCATGTTTCCTTTTCGCCTATGTGGTCCTCGGGCATGGTGGAAACCTCTATTTTATATGTAAGGCCGAAGGTGGAATACACCTCGTCAAACAGCCTTACAACGTTCTGTATCTCCTGCTCCATCTGCTCCCACGTCATGAATATGTGCGCATCGTCCTGCGTAAAGCAGCGCACGCGGAAAAGCCCGTGCAGCGCGCCGGAAAGCTCGTGCCTATGCACAAGGCCAAGCTCCGCCATCCTCAGCGGCAGCTCGCGGTAGGAATGAGGCTCCGTCTTATAAACAAGCATACCGCCGGGGCAGTTCATGGGCTTTATGGCAAAATCCTCGCCGTCTATAACGGTGGTGTACATATTGTCCTTATAATGGTCCCAATGCCCGCTGCGCAGCCAAAGTTCGCGGTTGAGTATCATGGGCGTTGAAATTTCAACGTAGCCGTAGCGCTTATGCACCTCGTGCCAGTAATCGAGCAGCGTGTTCCTAAGCACCATTCCCTTTGGCAGGAAGAACGGGAAGCCCGGCCCCTCTTCAAGCATTGCAAAAAGCCCAAGCTCGCGCCCAAGCTTCCTGTGGTCGCGCTTTTTGGCCTCCTCTATGCGGGTTATGTATTCGTCCAAATCGGCCTTCTTTTCAAACGCCGTGCCGTAAATGCGCTGAAGCATCTTGTTCTTTTCGCTGCCGCGCCAGTATGCGCCCGCAACGCTCATCAGCTTTACGAACCTTACCTTGCCCGTTGTTTCAACATGAGGGCCGGCGCAAAGGTCAACGAAGTCCCCCTGCTTATAGAAGCTTATTATTGCGTCCTCGGGAAGGTCCTCAATAAGCTCCACCTTATACGGCTCCTCCGCCCGCTTGAAGTATTCTATGGCCTCCGCGCGGGGCAGCTCAAAGCGCTCCAGCGGCAGCGCCTCTGCAATTATCTTCTCCATCTCCTTCTGTATCCTTTCAAGGTCGTCGGGAGTGAAGGGCTCGGCGTCAAAGTCATAGTAAAAGCCGTTCTCTATTGCGGGGCCTATTGCAAGCTTGGCTTCCGGATGCACGCGCTTTACCGCCTGCGCCAATATGTGGCTTGCGGTATGGCGCATTGTCCAGCGGCCGTCCTCATCCTGCCATGTAAGCAGCCTTAGCGTATGGTCGCCGTGTATCGGGCGGAAGGCATCCTCGCGCCGACCGTCTATCTCGGCGGCAAGCGTGGCTTTTTTAAGCCTTGGGCTAATGGTTTCGGCTATTTGCAGCGCGCTCATGCCGTCCTCAAACTGCTTTTGCGAACCATCGGGGAATGTGATGTTCATAATATCCTCCTTATGAAGTAAAACTTTTTGCCTGAAGCGTACATATAAAAACGCCCGCCCCAAGCGCATACGCAAGGGACGGACGATTGGCTTCATCCGCGGTTCCACCCTAATTGGTCAATAAAACCCACTTTAAGTTCAGGCTGTATCGCTCCTGCTGCGCCTTCAAGCGGCGGGGCGGTGTTCCCAATGCTCGGCTTGCGGCGGCGCGCTTGCAGCACTTACGGCGCACCTCTCTGGGCCGCAATATCCGCGGTACTGTTCCCGCATTGACCCCAAAGGAAATATCTATTGCAGATTATAGACCCGCCCGTTCCGTTATGTCAACACAAAAAAGCAAAAAGACACGCACCCATAGCCCCGCCGGGTGAATATGGTGCAATGCGGGCCGTTATATCGCCCGCGCGGGGAGGGCAGCATGAGGGAATACACAATAGAAACGATAGAATACCCAATGGATGTGGCGGATAGGCTGCGCCGTGCGCTAAGGGGCGCGGAGGGCGTGGGCGTAAGGGGCGAGGGCAAAAGGGCAGCGGTAATAACGCGGGACGATGAAGCGCGCGAGCAGCTATGCATGGCGCTGTGCCGCATAATGCTGAACGACGCCGCCGCGCAGGAGATAAAGAGCGAGCTTAAAGCATACCCGCTTGAGGCGGACGAGGCCGTGCGCGCGGCGGAGCGCGCCGCCGCGCTGATGCGCCGCATACCGCGAAGGGCGGGGCTTTTCGCCCATGCGCTGACGCGCCTTACCGAATACACCGCGTCGGCATCCGCGCTGAATATAGAAGGCTTTCTGCGCTTCCGCCTGGGCTCCGCCGCGCAGCTTATACGCCTGTGCGCCCTGCGCGCCGCAACGGAGGAGCTGATACGGCGCAGCTTGTCCTCCGATATTGACGGCGAAGCCGTAATAATAATCACGCACGAAATAGACCCTGACGATGAGCCGGACTGAAATCCAATTCAATCCACCGCGCGGTTTTTTCGCCTGAGCATGGCGCGCAAAGCCTTGTGTGTGCTTATCAAATGATGGTATAATATTCGTATGAGCGCAAAGCCTTGTGTGTCCTTATCAAATGATGGTATAATATTCTTATGAATGAGTTGATAGAGGAAAAGCTAAAGCTCCTGCCGGAGCAGCCGGGCGTATACAGAATGTTCAACGCAAACGGGGATATAATATACGTCGGCAAGGCGGTGAACCTGAAAAACCGCGTCCGCCAGTATTTCCGTTCCCAAAAGAACATGAGCCCCAAGGTGCGCGCCATGGTGAGCCACATTGCGGATTTTGAATATATACTAACGGCCAACGAAACCGAGGCGCTTACGCTTGAAGCCGCCATGACAAAAAGCCTTCAGCCGCATTATAACATACTGCTGAAGGACGATAAGCATTTTCCATACGTCCGCCTTGACGAAAGGCAGGATTTTCCGCGGTTTGAGGTTGTGCGCCGCGCAAAGAACGACGGGGCAAGGTATTTCGGCCCGTATCTGAGCGCAATCGCGCTTAGGGATGCATTGAGCTGCATACGCGATATGTTCCCCGTAAGGCATTGCAAAAAGGATATTGCAAAGGCCATTGCCCGCCGCGAGCGGCCCTGCCTTATGTATCATCTGAACAAATGCTGCGCGCCGTGCTCGGGCGGCGTTACGCGGGAGGAATACCATAAGCTGCTTGAAAGCGTTATAAGCTTCCTTGAAGGGGACACTGCGCCCGTTTGCGATATGCTGCGCGCGCAGATGCAAAGGGCCAGCGCCAATATGGAATACGAAAAGGCCGCGCAGTTCCGCGACAGGGCGGCCGCCGTTGAGCGTCTTGGCGAAAAGCAGCGCGCAATGATGACCAAAACGGGCGCGGAGCGGGACGTGTTCGCATTGGCGCGGGATAATGAGGACGATGTTATATTCGCGCTGTTTGTGCGCGGCGGCAGCGTTATAGGCAGCAGGCATTACGCCATGGATGCCTATGGCGAGGATGCGGGCGAGATAATGGCCGCGTTTTTGCAGCAATATTACGAAGGCTCCGGCTCCATACCGCGCGAAATACTCGTTAAGGATATGCCTACGGGGGCGGACGAGCTTACCGCGTGGCTCAGGCAGCAGCGCGGCGGCGCGGTGGATATAATCTGCCCCGTGCGCGGCGAAAAGGCGGAGCAGATAAAGCTTGCCTACCAAAACGGCATGGACGCAATAAAAAAGCAGCGGGAGCTTGAACACCGCGCATGGGAGCGCGGAGAGGGCGCGCTTGCCAAGCTTTGCGGCCATATAGGGCTTGATGAGCTGCCGCGGCGCATAGAATGCTTTGACAATTCGCACATACGCGGCAGGGACACGGTTGCCGGCATGGTGGTTTTTACGGACGGCAAAAAGGACCCCAAGGAATACCGCCGCTTCAAGCTGAAGCCCGACCACGGTGGGGACGATATTTCCGCCATGCGGGAGGCGCTTACGCGGCGCTTTGAAAGGGCGCAAAGGGACGACGCAAAGTTTACGGAGCTTCCCGATTTGCTTATTGTGGACGGCGGCAGGGCGCAGCTTAACGCCGCAACGGAGGTTCTGAGCCGCTTTGGGCTTGATTACATACCCGCCATGGGCCTTGCGGAGCGCAACGAGGAAATAATACTGCCGGACAGGGAGGAAAGCATAATACTCCCCCGCGGCGACGGCGCGCTGCACTTTATCCAGCGCATAAGGGACGAGGCGCACAGGTTTGCAATATCCTACCACAGGAGCCTGCATGTTAGGAGCGCGCTGATGAGCGAGCTTGACAATATAGACGGCATAGGCGACAAGCGCAAGCGTTTGCTGTTCGATGCATTCGTAACGCGGGACGCCATAGCCGCCGCCACGGTTGAGCAGCTATGCGCCGTAAAGGGCATGAACAAAAACGCGGCGCAGGCCGTGTACGACCATTTCCATAATGCGGAGGATGCCGAATGATAAAGCTTATTGCGTTTGATATAGACGATACGCTAACCAAGGAGCCGCGCACCGTGCCAAAGGCCAATCTTGACGCCATAAGGCGCGCGCAGGATGCGGGTATATTCGTAACCGTTGCCACGGGGCGCGGCTTCCACGGCTCATCCTATATATGGAAGGCAATGGGCATAAGGGGGCCGGTTATAAACTACGGCGGCGCGGTGATAAACGACACCGTAACGGGCAGGGCGTTATACACCACAGAAATCGACCCCATGGAGGTTAAGGAGCTTATAGCGCTTGCGGAGGAGCTTAACGTACACGCGCACATATATCAGGGGGACGGCATAGTTTTTGCCCGCGAAAACCCGTATGTTGACGCATACAGCCAAAAGTTAGGCCTGCCGCGCACCGTTGACCCGCATATAGGCGAAAAAGCATGGCACAATGTGCCAAAGGTGCTGTATATAACCGAGCCCGAACGCGCGGAGGAGCTTATACCCCTGCTCGGCAGGCGATACGATGGCCGGCTTAAGGTTTCCGGCTCCGTGCCGGGCTTTGTTGAATTCAATGAGCAAAGCGCGCATAAGGGCAGCGCGCTTGAGTGGCTTGCCGGTTATATGGGCATGGAGCGCGCCGAAACCGCCGCCGTGGGGGACAATCTTCTTGACCTTGAAATGATACGGTATGCCGGCATAGGCGCGGCCGTGGCGGACGCCCATCCTCAGATACTCGGCGCGGCGGACGTTATATTGCCCCGCTGCGAGGATATGGCCGCCGCATGGTTTATAGACAACATAATATTGAAAGGCAGGGAATAGGAGCGATGGCCGAAAGCATAACGCTTGCAGTCGGCAAGCTGAGTGAGGAATTGGATATGAAGCCCTTGACGGCGTCCGGCGGCACGGTAACGTTCACCAGCGCGGAAATAGGCCGCCCGGGCTTGCAGTTCGCCGGATATTACGACCATTTTTCAAGCCGCCGCGTGCAGCTTATAGGCATGAGCGAAATGCACTATCTTTACGGATTAAGCGGCAGCGAGGTACGCGCGCGCATGGAAAAATTCATGTCCTACGGCGTGCCGTGCATAGTGTGCGCCCGCGGGAACATGCCGCCCAAGGAGCTTATAGAATGCGCCGCCGCGCACGATTTGCCCGTTTTCCTTTCGCAGCACAAAACCGACGATATAGGCCACAGCATAGGCAATTATCTTTCAAGAAAGCTTGCGCCAAGTATGCTGATACACGGCGTATTGATAGACGCCTTCGGCGTTGGCATACTCATGCGCGGCGAAAGCGGCATAGGCAAAAGCGAAACCGCGCTTGAAATGATAAAGCAGGGCCACAGGCTTGTTGCGGACGACGTTGTGCGCATAACCCGCGTTGCAAGCGGGCGCATAGT
>CABSAH010000101.1 GCA_902475645.1 uncultured Christensenellaceae bacterium
CTTTTGGTACAGTATAAACTCGAAATCCAAAAGCCTCCCTGTCGAGGGAGGTGGCTTTTGCGAAGCAAAAGACGGAGGGAGTTAAAACAAGCTTACAGCTCTTTGCCTGTTTCAACCCCTCAGTTAAACGGACTCCCTCAGTCAAACCTTCGGTTTGCCAGCTCCCTCAGCGAGGGAGCCTTTTGGTTTGTGTAAGCACCGTTCCCCAAAAGCCTCCCTGTCGAGGGAGGTGGATTTTGCGAAGCAAAAGACGGAGGGAGTCAAAATAAGCCGTGCCGAAAGGGTGAACGTCTCGCTTGTGGCTTTCGCTCCGCAAAAGCCGGAGGGAGTTAAAAACGTGGAACACCTCAATTTCGCCAAGCGGCGCGAGATATTCCCCGCCATCACCCCTAATTACACATTGCTTGCCCCGAGGTACTTCTCCACGGCGGCGCGGCCGCGGCGGGAGAGGCTTGCTTCGTCCTGCGCGGTGAGGCGGCCTGCGGACACGGTGACGCGGCCGTTTATTATGGTCAGGTCTACGGGGGACTTGATGCCCACGGTTGAGAGCATGTTCTTGGGGTCGAGCGCTGCGCCCGTAAGCTCCGCGCGGCGCGTATCCACAAGGAACATATCCGCCGCCATGCCCGGCGCTATATGGCCTATGTCGCTTCTGCCGAGCAGCCTTGCGCCGCCCACGGTTGCCATTTTCAGCATATCGTAGCCGCTTGGGGCGTTTTCGGCGCTTGTAAGCCGGTGGAGCAGATAGCCTGTGCGCATTTCCTCAAGCATATTGGAGCCATCGTTGCTGGCGCTGCCGTCCACGGCAAGGCCAATCGGTATATTCAGCTCCAGCATGCGCGGCACCTTTGCAACGCCGCTTGCAAGCTTCATATTGGATATTGGGCAATGCGCAATGCCGCTGCCGCTTTTTGCTATGCGCACAAGCTCCTCATCCGTAAAATGTATGCCGTGGGCGTACCAAACGTCGCTCCCCGTCCAGCCGAGCGATTCAATGTAATCATACGGCTTCATGTTAAAGCGCGAAAGCGTGTAGCTTTCCTCGTCCTTCGTTTCCGCAAGATGCGTATGCAGCCTAAGCCCCAATTCCCGCGCCAATATAGCGCTCTGCTTCATAAGCTCTCCGCTTACGGAAAAGGGCGAGCACGGCGCAAGCGCAACCGTGCGCATGGAGCCGAACGCGGGGTCGTGATACTCCGCGGCAAGGCGGCGGCTATCCTCCAATATTTCGTCAATGGTCTGCACCACGCTGTCCGGCGGCAGCCCGCCGTCCTTTTTGGAAAGATCCATGCTGCCGCGGCTTGCGGCAAAGCGCATGCCCACCGCGTCCGCCGCGCGGAACTGCTCGTCTATCAAAAGCCGCCCCGCGTTTTTGGGGAAAACATAATGGTGGTCAAACGCCGTTGTGCAGCCCCATTTCATAAGCTCCGCCATGGCAAGCGCGGAGGAGCAGAAAACCGTTTCGCGGTCTATCCCCTTCCATATTTCATACAGCGCCCTCAGCCAATCGAACAGCTCCATGTTCTGCACCTGCGGCAAATTGCGCGAAAAATACTGATAAAAATGATGATGCGTGTTTATAAGCCCGGGGTAGCACAGCATATGGCTGCCGTCTATAACGCTGTCCGCCTCCGTAGGCTCGGCGCATTTGCCTATTGAGGCAATCCTGCCGTTTTCAATGGTTATGTCCGCGTTTTTGTAAACCGTGTCGTTTGCGTCGCAGCTTACCGTTGCGCTTATGCTCCTAATTATCAGCCTTGCCATTTACCATGGTCTCCTTCCGCAGTAAAAATGGTTTTTCCAATAGGTATCGGTGTAGCTTCGGCGCACGACCTTGCCGCGGTTGTTGGATGCGTCTATCATCTCGCTGCCGTTCAAAACTATGCCTACATGGCCTATTTTGGTAAAGTTGTTATCGTAGAAGAATATAAGGTCGCCGCGCTTCAAATCGCGCATTTTGGTTATCTTCGTCCAGTCGTCAACGCCGGAATAGCCCGCCGCGCTAAGCCTTCTTCGGTTGCTGCCCGCTTCCTTCAGGCAATAGTAAACAAGACCCGAGCAATCGAACTGATCCGGCCCCTTTGCGCCCCTTATATACTTATCGCCAAGCTGCTTTTTGGCAACGGATATCATTTTGTCTATATTCGCCTTTGTGCGCGCGCTCTTGACCTTGCTTGCGCTTTCGCGCGCCTTGTCGCTGTATAACAGCTCAAATGTCTTTGAGCCGCACATGCCGTCCGGACTTAGGCCGTTCCTATCCTGAAAATCCCTAAGCGCGGCAACGGTCTTATCCCCATAGTAGCCGGTTATTGCGCTCATGTAGCCCAAATCCTTCAGCTGCTCCTGCATTTCGGTTATATCGTCGCCCTCCATGCCGTATTTAACAACATAGCGCGGCGCATCGTCTGCAAACAGCAGCGCAAGCGTCTGCTCGCCCGCTATGCCGTCCTCTTTAAGGGTTGCGTCTATCGTATCCGTAAAATTTATCTGCCGCTGGAAAAGCCGCACCGCCGCCTCGGTAGCGGGGCCGAACTTAAACGTCGGCTCATCGTCCGCCATGTAGCCAAGCTCCATAAGCCTTAATTGCAGCGGCTTAACGTCCTCCCGCTCCATGCCGCGTTTAAGCGTCGGGTCAAACGGCGTGGGCGTGGGCTCAAGGGTGGGTATGGGCGTAGGGTCAAGCGTGGGCGTGGGTACGGGTATATACGCCGCGTCGTTTTCCGCGCTCAGCATGCTTATGCCCGTGCGCGTGTCGTAGCCGTCCGCATTGGCATTGGCCGCGGCTGCGCCGTTGGCTATTGCAATTACAATAACGGCTATTAGCGCCGCGCCTATTACCCCGCCGCCGCACAGCATAACAAGCCGCCTTTGCGGATTAAGCCTGCCTATGCGCGCGCGTATGCCCTGCGTGAGCCTTCGCGCCGATGCGCGGGAAAGCTTCGCCTGCCTGTATGCTCCTTTTTTTATTCGGTTTATAATGCGGGAGAATTTTTCCCTTGGCTTGTCCATTGTTACCTCCGTGCCGCCCATTTGAGACGGGCGGCTTATGCTTGAAGTATATTTTATATTGATTCCGCCCATTTTTCAATGAATAGGGGCGCTTCGTCAAAGAATATTTACAAACCGGCACGCCGCGCCGATGCATTTTGTGTATAATTAGGCCAAGGACTACAACATATTGATTGCGTACAGCAACACAACAATGTTATAATCTGAACATATAATAAAAAAGGAACGGACAGCCATGTTTGAACGGGTGCTTGCCACCATACGCGCGCACGAGAGAATAATTATACACCGCCATTCCCGCCCCGATGGGGACGCGATAGGCAGCCAAACGGGGCTAAAGCAGCTTATACTTGCCAATTTCCCCGGAAAAGAGGTATACAGCGTGGGCGACGACCCCGCGCGCTACGGCTTTATAGAGGGCAGCGCCGTGGATGCGGTGAGCGACGCTATGTATAAGGGCGCGCTGGCGATAATACTCGATTGCGGCGGCGCTTCGCTTATAAGCGACTCTCGCTATGCCCTTGCCGATACTACCGCGCGCATAGACCACCACCTTTTTACGGGGAGCATAGCGGACATAGAGGTCATTCGCCCCGAATACGAAAGCTGCTGCGGAATGATAACCGCGCTTGCGATGGAGGCGGGCTTTAAGCCGAACAGGGCGGCGGCAAAGGCGCTTTTTACGGGCATGGTAACGGACAGCGGCCGCTTCCGCTACGATACCACGAATTCGGATACGTTCACGCGGGCGGCATATCTTATGCAGGCGGGCTTCGGCACGGATGAAATATATATCCCGCTATACGAGGATGATTTGAGCCGCGTGCAGCTAAGGGCGCATTTTGTTGGCAAAATAAAGCTTACGGAGCATAACGTTGCATATATCTATACGGACAGGGCGGAGCTGAAAAGCCTTGGCGCGGACGAATTCAGCGTATCCCGCGGCATGGCAAACGTTATGAGCGATATAAAGGGCGTAAGCATATGGGTGAATTTTACCGAAGCCGAGGGCGGCGTGCTTTGCGAGCTGCGTTCAAGCAGGCATAACATAAACCCCGTTGCCGTAAAATACGGCGGCGGCGGGCACGCAAGGGCAAGCGGCGCAACCGTGGCGGACAGGGAAACGGCAATGCAAATGCTTAACGATTTGGATAAAATGAGCAACGGAGCGGAAATATAACATGAATACGGCCATAAAGCGCAAGCTGCTTGAAAAAATAAAGCAATACGACAAAATAATAATAAGCCGCCATATGCGCCCCGACGGGGACGCGGTAGGCTCAACGCTGGGGCTTAAAGGGATGCTGAAGCTTACCTATCCCGAAAAGGAAGTGCTTGTTATAAACGAGGATTACGGCGACTATACGGCGTTTTTGGGCGGCGAGGACGCGCAGCGCGAGGACGGCTACTATAAGGACGCGCTTTCCGTAATAATAGATACCGGCACGCCCGGGCGCATATCCAACAAGAAATATTCGCTTGCAAGGGAGGTTGCGGTGATAGACCACCACATTGAGCCGGAGCCCTTCGGCGATATTTCATGGGTGGAGCCGGAAAGGTCGTCCGCATGCGAAATGATAGCGGATTTTTACGCCGCGTTTAAGGACGAGCTTAAAATCAATACCGATACGGCAACAAAAATTTACGCCGGCATGGTAACGGACAGCGGGCGCTTCCGCTACGAATCCGTAACGGGCGAAACGCTGCGCCTTGCGGCAATGCTTATGGATATGGGCATAGACACGGAAACGCTTTACGCAAACCTGTATTTGAGCGAATACAAGGAGCTTAAATACAAGGCGTTTGTGCTGAACGGAATGAGCCTTACAAAAAACGGCGTGGCGCATTTTTTCATAAGCCTTGACGCGCAGCGCAAATTCGGCCTGAGCGCGGAGCAGGCGTGCGAGGCGGTATCGTATCTGGACGGATTAAAGGGCAGCATAATATGGCTTGCGTTCATTGAAAACGAGGATAAGACCGTGCGCGTAAGGCTTAGGTCCCGCTTTGTAACGGTGAACGGGCTTGCCGAAAAATACGGCGGCGGCGGGCATGCCTGCGCAAGCGGCGCAACGCTTAAAAACCGATACGGCATACGCAAAATGCTTGCCGATGCCGATGAGCTGATAAACAGCTACAAGGCGAACAACACGGGCTGGATTTAGCAAAAAGCAAAAAGCGAAAAGCGGAAAGCGGAAAAATTTGCCAAGGTTTATTCGTATAGCCGCGCGTGCGGCGGGCGATAATAAGCCTATAATGCCGTCGGCAAGGCCGACAGCCGAATAAGGAGGCAAAAATTCAATGAAAAGAACGCTTTTAGCTTTGGTATGCGCGGCCATAACAGCATTTATTATGCCCGGCTGCACTGCCAATAACCCACCCGCCCCAACGCCTACCCTCAGGCCCAGCCTGAGCCCCACGCAGGCGCCCGTAATAAGCCCCACCGTAAGCCCTACTGCGGACATTTTACCCACGGCCGAGGTTTCCCCCTCCGCCGCCGTAAGCGCGGAGCCGATAGAGGGCTTTAAGGAGGGCGAAAAGCTTGAAACGGACAAGCTGCCCGAAAAGGTGACGGCCGCCGTTAAGAAGGAATACCCCGACGCCAAAATAACGGGCGCATCCTACGCAACATACATGGACGCGCAAACGTATCTGATAACCCTGTCGGGCGTATCCGTGGACAAGGTATACGTCAAGGGCGACGGCACAATAATCCCCGCCGCTGCCCAAGCCACCGCCAAGCCGTAAAAAGGCAAACCGGCGCAACAGCAATGCATCGCAACCGACAACAGAGCATGATACGAGAAAGGGACGCAGAAGCGTCCCTGAATTTTTTGGTAAAGGCGGATGGGGGGGGGAAAAGAAGCTTGCAGCTATTTGTCTGTTTCAACCCCTCAGTCGCCTAACGGCGACAGCTCCCCGTCCGGGGAGCCTTTTGGTTTGTTCAACCGCCGCCCAAAAGCTGTCCCCGCGAGATATTCCCCCTCAGACACGGCTTACGCCGTGCCAGCTCCCCCGCAAGCGGTGGAGCCTTTTGGTTTGTG
>CABSAH010000102.1 GCA_902475645.1 uncultured Christensenellaceae bacterium
TCCGGCCCGCTGGTGCTGAGCGCATCAAGCCGCATTGCGGACGATCCCGCAGGCGCGCGGCTTACCATAGACCTAAAGCCCGGCCTTGATACGGAAACGCTTGACCGCCGCATTGTGCGCGATTTTCAGCAAAACAGCCGCAAAAGCTTCCAGAATGCGCTGGACGGGCTTTTCCCGCGCAGCATGATTCCCGTAATGGTGCGGCTATCGGGCATTGCGCCGGATACGGAAACCAATTCCGTAACGCGGGAGCAGCGCCATGCGTTCGCCGCGCTTATAAAATGCCTGCCCATAACGGTTAAGGCGGCAATGCCGATAGACCAGGCAATAATCACGCGCGGCGGAATAAACGTGAAGGAGATAGACCCGTCCACAATGGAGTCAAAGCTTGTTAAAGGGCTTTATTTTGCGGGCGAGGTGATAGACGTGGATGCATATACGGGCGGCTTCAATATTCAGATAGCCTGCTCAACGGGCGTGCTTGCGGGAAGGAGCATAGTATGACGCATATAAACGTGGCAATAGACGGGCCGGCAGGCGCGGGCAAAAGCACCGTTGCCAAGGCCGCGGCAAAGGAATTGGGCATACTGTATCTTGATACGGGCGCAATGTACCGCGCCGTTGCGCTAAAGGCGATAAGGCTGGGGATAGACCCCAACGACGCGGAGCGCGTGCGGCCGATGCTGAAGGATACGCATATAAGCGTTGAAAACGACTGCGGCGCACAAAGGACGCTGCTTGACGGGGAGGACGTATCCGGCCTTATAAGGACGCAGCAGGTATCCAAGGGCGCATCGGACATAGGCATTATACCCGAAGTAAGGCTGATGCTTGTGCATGAGCAGCAGAGGATAGCCAAAAATACGGATCTTGTTATGGAAGGGCGGGACATAGGCTCGTATGTTATACCAGCTTCACCCTGTAAGTTCTATATAACCGCGTCAAGCGCCGAGCGCGCCGCAAGAAGGCTGAAGGAGCTTAGGGCAAGCGGCAGGGACGAGGGCAAAACGCTTGAACAGCTTAAGGCCGAAATAGAGGCGCGGGACTATACGGACAGCCACCGCGACTTTGCTCCGCTTACAAGGGTGAGCGACGCCGTGCTTGTGGATACGACGGATATGACGATAGAGCAGGCCGTTAAAGCCGTTACGGACAGGGTGAGAGCCGTGTATTCAAATGCGGCGGGAGGTAAAGAGTAATGCTTTATATGCTGCTTAAAATATTGCTTGGGCCGCTGCTGCTTTTGATACTCAGGCCGATAGTTTACGGCAAGCAGAATTTGCGCGTTAAGGGCAAGGCCATATTCATATGCAACCACCGCTCCATGTGGGACCCGGTAATAATAGCCATATGCACGCCCAGAATGGTGCATTTTATGGCAAAGAAGGAGATATTTGAATCAAGGATAGGCAATCTGTTCTTCCGTTCGCTCGGCGCATTCCCCGTGAACAGGAAAAACGTTGACCTCATGTCGCTCAAAAACGCGCTGAAGGTATTGAACGACGGCAAGATATTCGGCCTTTTCCCCGAAGGCAAGCGCGAGGTGAGCGATTCGCTGGACGAATTTGAAAAGGGCACGGCGTTCTTTGCCATCCGCTCCGGCGCGCCGGTGATACCAATATATATTCACCCCGATTCGCAAAGAAGGCTTAGGCCCGTTATGATGGTGGGCAAGGCCATAGACGTAAGCGAGATTGCCGCCAATGCGCAGAAAAGCACGCTTATAGACGTTGTTACTGACGAGCTTGCGGACGCCGTGGCGGCGCTTGGCACGGAGCTGGAGGAGATATATTGCAACTGATACAGGCACAAAACATAGGCTTTTGCTTCGGTGTAAGGCGCGCGATAGACATGGCGGAGGGCATACTGAACGAAAGCGGCACGCTGTATATACTCGGCGAACTGATACACAACGCTTCCGTTATACGGCGGCTTGAAGCAATGGGCGCCATAACCGTTAACGGCATAGACGAGGTTCCCGTGGGCGAAACCGTGCTTATCCGTTCGCACGGCGTGCCGCCCAAGGTGATAGAGGAATGTACGGCGCGTTCACTGATTGTGAAGAACGCCACGTGCCCGTTTGTTGAACGGATACATTCAATTGTGGGCGAGCAGTATTCTTCGGGTAGAACAATACTCATATACGGCAGGGACGACCACCCCGAATGCATAGGCATAAACGGCTGCTGTGATAACTGCGGCATATTCGTGCATACAGAAGAGGATATTGCCGCGCTTGACGCTAAGCTTAGCGTATGCCTTGTTTCGCAGACCACGGCTGAGGTTGAAGGATTCAGGCGGGTGGCGGATGCGGTGCGGGCGCATTTTGGCAGCGCGGTGATAGAAAACACGCTTTGCCCAACCACCGCCGCGCGGCAAAGGGAGGCGGAGGAGCTGAGCAAAAAATGTTCACAAATGCTTGTGATAGGCGACAAATCAAGCTCCAATACGGCCAAACTTGCCTCTGTTTGCAAAAAATACTGTAAACATGTGCATTATGTATCAAAAGAAAGCGAACTTTCTCTTGAAAAAATCGCTCATAATGATATAATAGGGATTGTGTCAGGCGCTTCTGCGCCGGATTGGAAAATTAGGGAGGTTATTACCAGGATGAGCGAAATGGAAAAGACGATGGCTGGAAACCCCGTAGAAAACGATGGAGTCGAAACGGGAGCTGCCGCTGCCGTTGAAGAGCCCATTGTAGCGGAGTGTGACTGCAAGAACGAGGCTGAGTGCGCCTGCGCGTGCAATGCCGAACAGACCGAAGAACCCAAAGCGGAAGAACACGCCGAGGATAAGGGCGATGGCGACACCGATTTTGCCGCGGCCTTTGAAAAGACCCTTGTGCGTATCCGCAATGGCCAGATTTTGACCGGTTCCGTCGTGCAGATAGTGGACGGCGAGGTTTGTGTGAACATTGGCTACAAATCCGATGGGTTCATTCCCCGCAACGAGTTCTCCACCGATGCGGACGTGAATCCTGCCGATGTAGTCAAGATTGGTGACTCTATCGAGGTAGAGGTCATAAAGGTCAACGACGGCGAAGGCAACGTACTGCTTTCTCACAAGAACGTTGAAAGCAAAAAGATGTGGGACACCCTTACCCAGGACGAGAACATTTCCGAAAAGGTGTTCGACGGTATCGGTAAGGAAGTTGTTAAGGGCGGCCTGATAGCCACCATAGAGGGCGTGCGCGCGTTCGTTCCCGCTTCTCAGCTTTCCACGAAGTACGTTGAGAAGATAGAGGATATGGTCGGCAAGCCCATAACCCTTAAGGTTATTGAAGTGGACAAGAACCGCAAGCGCATCGTAGCGTCCCACAAGGCCGTTATGATGGAAGAAGCCGAAAAGGCCCGCAAGCAGCGCTGGGCGGAGCTTGAAGTTGGCTCCAAGGTAAAGGGCATTGTCCGCAGGCTGACCGATTTCGGTGCGTTTGTTGACATTGGCGGCGGTATCGACGGACTTATCCACGTTACCGATGTTTCATGGAGCCGCGTGAAGAAGCCGAGCGAGGTTCTCAGCGCCGGTCAGGAGGTTGAAGTCCTTATAAGGGATGTTGACGCCGAAAAGCAGCGCGTATCACTGGGCTATAAGCAGCTTCAGCCCAAGCCCTGGGTCACTGCGGATCAGCGTTATCCCGTTGGCTCCATAGTAGAAGGCAAGGTTGTTCGCATAGTGCCCTTCGGCGCATTCGTGGCGCTTGAGCCCACTATCGATGGCCTTATCCACATTTCCCAGCTTGGCGTAAAGCGCGTTGCCAACGTTGAGGACGAGCTGCACGTGGGCGATATCGTCCGCTGCAAGGTTCTGGACGTTAACACCGAGGCTAAGCGCATAAGCCTGAGCCGCCGCGAGGCACTTATCGAGGAGAACCCCGAAATTGCCGAGGAGCTTGCAAGGGAAAAGGCCGAGCGTGAGCGCATGGCCGCAGAGCGTGCCCAGCAGCGCGCGCAGCAGGATGCTCAGCGCCAGCAGGAGCGCGAGAATCGCCGCGGCAGCAGCGAGCGCCGTCAACAGGGCGACAGGCCCGAGCGCGGTGAGCGCCGTGAGCGTCCCCGCCGTGAAGAGGATGCATACGATCTGCCCCCCGTGGAGCAGTCCACCACTTCACTTGCCGGTCTTTTTGCAGCGGCCATGGCCAACGCCGAAAAGAAGGACGAGGAATAAGCCACAAAAAATCAAAGCGTTTTTATCGGGCAGCCGCATGGCTGCCCGATTTTTGCGCCTGTGGCACGGGTACATAAAAAAGCCCTCCGCATATTTTTGTTAATGCGAAGGGTAGCTTTTTATTTTATAACCATGCAGCTTTCGGTTCCGTAGTATTTAAGGCAAGCTATTGCGGCGGAATCTATGCGTTCGCCCATTGTAACTATGGGTATTGCGGGCGGGCAGGCTATTGCGGATGCGGCCGATATGCGCCCCAAACAGCGCGGCAGAGGCACTTTTTCAGCATCGGCAAGCAAAGCCTTGCGCAGCGACATTGCCCGCTCAGGACGCGGCATTGGCGGCGGAGCGGAAACGATGGGGGAGCGGCGCGGCAGGGAGCGGAGCGTGCGGCTTACAGCATTGAGCTCACATTCGCTGTGCCAAGGCGATAGCATAAGCACAACATGGTCCGGGTCGTAAAATTCCGGAAATATGTTTGCCGCTTCAAGCGCCGCAGCTATGTCTAATCCGGTATAGCCGAACGCTTTGGGCTTTACGGAAAGCTTTAATGCCTCGCTTCCCGCAAGCTCAAACCCGTGCGCGGCAATATCGGCCTTTAGCGCATCGGCCGCCGACAAAAATGCGCGCAGTCTGCTTTTGAAGGCTTCCATGCTGCCGTTCGCGGCGTCGAGCGATTGCAGTATAAGATAGGATGGGCTGCTTGTACCGAACGTGGAAAAGCCCGCCTTTGCGCGCTCTGCAAATACAGCGGGCGCGGAATCGGAAACGTGCAGATACGCCCCGCCCGTTATAACGCTAAGTGTCTTATGCGCGGAATCGCAGCATATGTCCGCACCCAAATCGATAGGATGCATGGATACGGGCATGAATTTAAGATACGCGCCGTGCGCATTGTCAACGGCAAGCAGTACGCCGTTTTTGCGGCATACGGCTGAAACGGCGGCTATGTCCTGCATATTGCCTATGTAGTCGGGGCCGGTGATATATACGGCGGCAATGCGCCCGGGCTGCTCAGATAGCTTTTCGGATATCTGCTGCGCCGTTATATTGCAGGAAATATAGCTTTGCTCATCATCGGGATACAGCCACTCTATATCTATATCGAGCAGCGCACACGCATTGACGAAGGCCTTGTGCGCGTTGCGCCCCGCAAGTATTATGGGCTTTTTGCCGCGCTGCGCCGCATACAGGGCAATAAGATACAGCATAACCTGTATGCACAGCGTAGACCCTCCGCAGGAGTAAAACGTGCGCGCGCCGAAAATGCGACTTGCTTCGGCCTCGCTTTGGGCGATTATGCCGCAGGGCGCCATAATATCGTCCGCACCGTCTATTTCCGTTATGTCGTATGGCTCAAAGCCAAGCGCGGCCTTGCCCTTATGCCCCGGCATATGCATACGCACGGGGGAGGACGCAACGTATTTATTTACAAAGTCGCATATGGGAGTATTCATTCTTCGCTACCGAGCTCGCGCGCGGCGGCAACCATAATGGCGCACTCCATGCGCTTTTTGAAAAGCTCACAGCCTTCTTTATATACCCCGCGGACGGAGCCTGTGGCGTGGTATGCATTTGCGGCGCACCCGCCGGAGCAGTAAAGCCTTGCCCAGCAGTCGCGGCATTCTTCGCGGGCATATACGTTGCAGGCAGCAAATTCATTTTGTACGGCGGTGTTGCTTACGCCGTGCCAGATATCGCCAAGTTTGAATTTTTCATCGCCTACGAACTGATGGCAGGGGTAAAGATCGCCCCACGGGGTAACGGCCATGTATTCCGTGCCTGAGCCGCAGCCGGATATGCGCTTGTATATGCACGGCCC
>CABSAH010000103.1 GCA_902475645.1 uncultured Christensenellaceae bacterium
GGCGGTTCACCCATTCGGATACAAGCGTATACAGCACCGCCATCACCGGCACGCAAAGTATTATGCCCGCTATGCCGAAAAGCCCGCCGCCCAGTATAACGGCTATCATAACCCATATTCCCGAAAGGCCCACCGCCCTGCCCACAACGTGCGGATATATCAGGTTGGCCTCAAGCTGCTGAACTATGAACAGCACTATTATGAAGCAAACCGTCATGGGCGGATCCGTTACCAATATTATAAGCGCGCCTATCGCGCCCGAGCACCACGGCCCTATTATGGGTATCATCTGCGTAACGCCTACAATAACGCTTATAAGCAGCGCATAGGGCATTGAGAATATGCGCATTGAAACGAACGTCATAAGGCCCAATATGGTGCATTCGGCTATCATGCCGCGGAAATACTGGTTAAGCGTTTTGTTTGCGCGGGAGCATACGTCAAGCATATTGGTGGCGGTTTTGTCGCTGAATATTGCCACTATCAGCTTTTTGAACTGGAATATAAGCTTTTCTTTATTATATAGGGCATATACGCTTATTACCACCGCCAGCAGCAAATCCACCGCGAACGACACCACGCTGAACGTGAAACGCAGTATGCTCTCCGCCGCCGTGCTGACGTAATCCTTCATATGCGTCAAAATATCCTGCCCGAAATCGCGTATCAGCTCCTCTGCTCCTGCGGCAAGGTCAACCCTGTCCCACACCGAGGTCGCCCATGCGGTAAGCCCCGCAATATAGCCGTCAAACCCCGCGGCAAGCGCGGTTACGCTCTCCGCCGCCTTTGGGATTATAAGCAGCAGCACCGCCGCAACGAATGCGAACACGAAAAGCATGGCAAGCGTAAGGCAAAGGCTGCGCTTTAGGGCAAGGCGCTTTTTGTTCCAATTTTTAAGCACCTTGGTTTCAAGGAAGCGCATTGGCATATTGGCCAAAAACGCTATTGCCACGGCTATTGATACGGGCGTGAGCAGCGCAAAGAAGCTCTGCACGGTTTTCATAACGGCGGGAAGATGCTCCAACAGCTCATACAGCAAAATGCCGAATGCGACCACCGATATAGGCCGCCGCGCGCTGCGCCATATTATGGCAAGCCTGTCTATGCTCTGCTTTTCGGCTCTTTTATAGTCCTGATGCGGCTCGTGCTTAGGCTCCTGCCGCGTTTCCCGCTTAGGCTCCGCCTTGGGCTTTACGGGCGGCTTATTGTTGGGCTTTTTCTTTTTATTCATGCGTTATCCCCGCGCCGCAACAACATCGAATTCAACCTCCGGCAGCCGCCTTTGCAGCCGCATTGCAAGCGGCTCCTTACCGCTTGAGCGTCCGGCGGCGCCGAGTACGATTATGTTTGCGTCCTTCTGCTTTGCAAAGTCCACCAGCGCATCCTCAACATCCCCGCTGCGGATGAGCGAAAGCTCCGCGCCCGCAAGCTGCGCCGCGGTAAAAAGATACTCTATCGCGTCCGATTCAAGCGGCGCGTTCAAAAAATTCCTGCCAGTTTCCACGCAATGCACAACGTGTACGCTGCTGCCCTGCCCCGCGCGCTCAAGCCCGCGCGCAATAAGCTGATCGCAGCTCCTTTGACCCGTTACGCATACCATTATAACCTTGTTTGCGGCATTAACCTGCGCCTTGTTCTTCATGACCCTTCACCGCTTCCTTTATCTTATCCGGCAGCTTTGCCCGCCTGAACCCAACTAATTTTTCAATGGTTCCTTCGGGCGTATCCGCAACGCTGAACAGCTTTAAGCATTCCGTATGCATAAAGCCCGCCTCCGCAAGCGCATTGAACTGCGCCAGCAGATTATCGTAAAATCCATCCTGATTGAATATGACAACGGGTGCGTCAATATAGCCTAACTGATTGAGCGTAAGCACCTCCATCAGCTCCTCAAGCGTACCCACGCCGCCCGGCAGCGTAACAAAGCCGCCGCTCAGCCGCTCCATTGTGGCCTTGCGCTCGTGCATATCCCTTGTAACTATAATTTCGCTGCAATGCTCAAACGCTATGCCCGGCTGATTCAGCTTTTCGGGTATAACGCCAACTATCCTGCCGCCCTTGGAATACACCCCGCGCGCACAAGCGCCCATAAGCCCCGTGCGCCCGCCGCCGAATATAAGGTCGAACCCGCGCTCCGCAAGGCAGCGGCCGAAGCTTTCCGCCGCGGCTATGTACTTATTGTCGATTTTCGGCGAGGACGCCGCAAATATGCATATGCCGGCCATAAATGGTTATCCCCCGTTAGTCGAATTATATATAAAGTATATCATCTAATGGCCGTGTGCGAAAGTATCAAAACCGTGTATTTTTGTGACAAGAATAAAACCGCGCCACTATTGCGCTCATGTCGTCCCGCGCGCTTATGCCGCCCGCCATGTCTATAAGAAGCTGCGCCGCGTCCTGCGGGGTGCTTGCGCGCGGCACGGCGTCCTGCATCGCCGCATAAAGCCCCGCGCCCAGCGCATCGCTCAGCCCGTCCGTCATAAGCACCAGCGTATCCCCCGCAATAAGCCGCGTCCTTTTAAGCCCAACGCTCGTTTCCTTTAGTATGCCAAGCGGCGGCGCTTCGGCATAAAGCGCCCTTACCCGCCCTGCGCGTATAATGAATGCGGGCGGCGCGCTCTGCTTCAATATTGTCGCCTCCCCCGTTGAAAGGTCAACCCTTACCGCGTCAAGCGTTGCGTACAGCTCGTCCGCATTTTTGGAATACAGCACTTCGTTTATGCTCCTTACCGCGTCCTCCTCGTTAAAGCCTATCGATATAAGCTCGCCGTACATCTGCGCCGCGCACAGGCTTTCCCTATGCGCCGCCGCGCCGGAGCCCATGCCGTCGCTCAATATAAGCAGCAGCTCGTGCCCCATGCGGTGTATTGCCGCCGTGTCGCCGTTGGAGGGGCTTTTTGCCATTGCAGCCGCCGCACTGCCCGCCTCCGCGCAAAGATGTGCCCTGCGCACTGCATTGGGCCTGCTTATGCGCTCAATGGCGCTGCCGAGGCCGCCCACATACGCGCCGCATTGCGCCGGGCATTGGGCAAGCTCCCGCGCAACGGCCGCCGCAGAGCGCAGCTTCAGCCGCGTAATGCTAAGCTCCCGCGCGGCAAACCGTCCCGTGCGGCAAAGGGAGAATGCGCATATAAGCGCCGTAAGCAGCGGTATAACCGCGCCGACCGTGCCGCCGAGCGCCGCGCATACGCCAACCGCCGCGCACAGCATTATAACCGCCGCCGTTTCCGCCCGCCGCAGCCGCTTACCCCTAATATACGCCCACAGCGCATCCCATGCGCGGCACAGCACAATGCATAGCGGCAGCGTTAAAAGCAGCGCCCCCGCGCCCAGCAGGAACGCATAGCGGTTATTTGCATACACGACAAAAAGCGGAGCCGCCTGAGCGACAAGCGGCGCAATAAGCCGCACATAAACGGGCGTTTCTCCGCCGCGTGCCTCGTTTGCGGCGGCGAACACAAGCGCCGCCCCCGCAAGCATTATGCAGCTAAAAACGCTCATTGCGCTTTTCGCATACGCCGCGCCCAGTATCGCCGCCGCCATGGCATAGCCGGGCGCATCCGCCCCAAGCCACATTGCCGCGCACGCCGCCGCCGCGAACGGGGAGCAGCCGTATCTGCCCGCCGACGCCATTATAAAAGCGCAGCTTGCTTCAATTCCCCTTCTTGCCCAGTCGCCCTCGTCCCGCGCCGAAAGCATACGCACGGCAACGGCCCTTATACCGTTAGCTTCCATGGCCTGTCCCTCCCGCATAAAAGAATTAGCTGTGTTTATATTAGCGTAACGGCGCGTTCGTTTTTGCGGAATAAACGGCGTGTTTTTTGGCGAAGGGTGCGGAATGGGGGCAATATGCGCATATTATTACAATATGCATATCCCAAGGGCGATATTCCCGCCGTCCCATAATAAAAAAACCGACGGGGGATGCCCGTCGGGTAGGGTTTTAAGGCTTTGTTATTTATATATTATGTTCATGGGGGAATCCTGATAGTCGCTGTCCATATTGAAGTCCGCGCCGTTTTCGACTATTATGCTGCTGCCGTTTTTGGAGTATATACCTATGTTGTTCACAGCAAGCCTTGCGCCTTTTTTGACCGTAAGCGTGCTGTTATTACCAACCGACAGCGTGGTGTTAAGCCCAAGCTCCATTTCGCCGCCGTCCGCTATTTCAACGTTACCGAATATCTCCACGCCTACATACGTTTGGGGGTCAAGCTTCAGCTTATCGCCCGCGCCTATTGCCATATCTATAAGGCTTATCATGCCCTGCTGGCGCGGATGGTCTTCAAAATAGCCGCATACGGCGTTCATATGCTCCGGCCCATCTATACCCATAAAGCACATGGACGTGATGTACCTGCCCATTATATCGGCAAGCCGCTCATTGGGGAATATTTCGTTTTCTATATAGTCCGCTATGCCTTCATCCGAAATATTGCCGTATAATGTAATATAGATATATTTGACCGCTATATCGTCGAATTTCACGGTTGAAGGGTCATCGAACTCCACCCTGCCGCGGCGGCGTATGCCGTCGTGCATTACCTCCAGCACAGGCCCGTTGCCGAGCTCAATGCCGCGCTCAAAGCGTATTTCGGCATTTTTGCCAATGCTTAGCGTTCCGTTTAAGTTTATTTTTTCAAAGCTTGTTTTACCGCTGCTGCTTACAACGTTCCTGCCAAGGTTCAGCGTTGCGCCGTCCTCTATGCGCACCGTGGAGCCTGCCATTACGCTTATCCAGCCGTAATTATTAAGGCTTATGCCCGCGGGCACGGTAAGCGTCATTGAACGGGCTAACAGCATTTCGATATTCGGCCAAACTATAAGGTCGCGTTCAAGCGTCATATCCTCGGTAAGCTCTATTGTATATACGGTATGCGGATCGTTGCTTGCGCGGTTATATGCTTCGTAAAACTCCGCCTCTGAGCGGGTGGTTATAACGTCCGCCTTCTCGGCATCGGGGTCAAAGTGTATATTCAGCATTTCGTCCGATACGGCCTTGGCAACCACCTTGGGCGTGGGCGTGGGAAGGACGACAGGTATAAGCTCCTGCAATGGCGTAGCTTCGGCGTTCGCCTCCTGCGCGGGCGTAGGTTCGGCGGAAGCGGGGTAGTTCGCATTCGCGTTTGTAAAAAGCGTATAGCACAGCGCCGCGCACCCGGCGGCAGCGGCTATTCCCAGCGCCCATGCGCCGATGCGTATGGGCTTTTTGTATTTTGCCATGCGCAGGGCGGTTTTCAGCGCCCTTGCGCTCTTGTATCTGTTTTTGGGTTCAAGCTGAGTGCAGCGCGCGGCAACGGCCTCGTATGCCTTGGCCGCGTCCCCGAAGCGCGCCGTTAAAACGTGCAGCACAATGCCCGCGGCGTAAATATCCGTGCGTGCGTCGCTTTGGTTAAAGCCGTATTGCTCGGGCGCCGCATAGCCGCGCGTGCCTATCTGCTCCGTATCGCACACGCGGCCTTCCTTGACCATTCTTGCCGCGCCAAGGTCTATTAGCTTCAATACGCCCCCGTTTGAAATTATTATGTTTTCGGGCTTTATGTCCCTATGCACAACGCATGGCTGCATTGCGTGCAGCGCGCCCATTGCGGCGCAAAGCTGCTCCATCCATGCTTCGGCCTGCGATAGGGTATAATTGCCCCCGTGTATTATATCCTCCAGCGTTTCGCCTTCTATATATTCATAATAGGCAAAGCATTCGCCCCCGTATTCCTCGGTTTCGTATACCTTGGGCAAATTGGCCTGCTCTATGTCCTTCAGCCGAGCGTATACGTCAATAAGCTCCCTGCGCAGCTTTTTGCGCACGGCAACCGTTCCGGTGTCAGCATCCTTAACCAGCGCAAGGTCGGGGCCTTTAAGATATCCGATTGTATCATAGCTTAAAAACATTTGCTTTTCCCCGGCATATCCGTTATCATTATAAAAGGATCATGCATAAATATTA
>CABSAH010000104.1 GCA_902475645.1 uncultured Christensenellaceae bacterium
TCCGCAATGCGGTCCATTTCCTTATATACGTCGTCGTAGCTGTCCGTATCAACAAAGCGCACCTCCGCGCCCAGCAGCTCGTTTATAAGCAGATTGCCAACCCTGCCCTGAACGCCGCGCTGCTTAAGCACAAGCATGGGCTTTATGCCTATTTTGTTGCAGCAGGCCGCGGTAAGCATGGCGTGGTTGCTCTGCGCGCCGCCCGTGGTAAGCACGTAGTCCGCACCCTTTTCCTTGGCATCGTAAAGTAGGTATTCAAGCTTGCGCACCTTGTTGCCGCCGGTGCTTACGCCCGTCATATCGTCGCGCTTTATGTATATATTGCGGCCGAGTACGCGGCTCATGTTGTCCAAATGGTGCATGGGCGTGGGGAATTGCCCCAGGTGCAGCTTGTTGGGTTTGTTCATGGTTACTTTTCCTCCTTCAATCTGGGCATGTTAAGAAAATCAAATGTCACAAAATAGTCCTTATTGGTTTCGGCACGGCGGATAAGCTGAGTGCTTCCGTCCTCCTTCAGCAGCACCTCCGCGCTTTTAAGCTTGCCGTTGTAGTTATAGCCCATGGAGAAGCCGTGCGCGCCGGTATCGTGAATAACCAATATGTCGCCTTCGTTTATTTCGGGCAGGGCGCGGTCTATGGCAAAGCGGTCGTTGCTTTCGCAAAGGGAGCCGGTAATATCATAAACGTGGTCATGCGGGGCGTTTTCCTTGCCCAGCACCGTAACGTGATGATACGCGCCGTACATTGCCGGGCGCAGCAGGTTTGCGGCGCAGGCGTCCGTGCCTATAAAGTGCTTGTGGGTATCCTTATGGTGTATAACCGTGGTAACAAGATAGCCCGCGGGGCCTGTCATATATCGGCCAAGCTCCGTGAATATGCGCGGGCGCATATCCGTGCCGCCGAACACCTCGTCATAAACCTCGTGTACCTTTTCGCCCACGAATGCTATGTCCGTTGCGGTATCCTCGGGCTTATAGGGTATGCCTATGCCGCCGGAGAGGTTGATGAACGCTATTTCCACGCCTACCTCATCGTGCAGCTCCTTTGCAACGCTGAACAGAAGCTTAGCAAGCGTGGGGTAATACATATTGTCCGTATTGCAGGAGGAAAGGAAGGAATGGAGCCCAAAGCGCTTTACGCCAAGCGCCTTGAGCTTTTTGAAGCCCTCCGTAAGCTGTTCGCGCGTGAAGCCGTATTTTGCGTCCGCAGGGTTGCCCATTATGGCTGTGCCTATGCGGAATTCGCCGCCGGGATTGAAGCGGCAGGATATGGTTTCGGGTATGCCGCCATGCTCCTTAAGGAAGTCTATATGCGTAATATCGTCCAAATTTATGGTGGCGTTAAGCCTGCGCGCATATTCAAAGTCCTCCGCCGGCGTATCGTTTGAGGAGAACATTATGCCGTCGCCCACAACGCCTATCGCCTCGCAGAGCATAAGCTCCGCGTAGCTGGAGCAATCCATGCCGCAGCCCTCGTCGCGCAGTATGCTCATTATAACGGGGTTGGGGCAGGCCTTGACCGCGTAGTATTCCTTATAGCCCTCGTTCCAGCTAAAGGCGCTGCGCAGCGCGCGGGCGCGGGAGCGGATGTCCTTCTCATCGTAAATATGGAAGGGGGTGGGATATTTTTCGATTATCTTTTCCATCTGTGCCTTGCTAAAGGGCAGCTTCTTATCCGTCATGCGATGTTCTCCTCCGTCTATGAATTAGGCTTAGATTTCCTTAAGCTCTATTATCTGCTTGTCCTTTGTTACGTTGCTTGCGGATATCGCCGCGTCCTCGTATTCAATTTCGCCGCCCTGATTATCGTAGGGATCATGGCGCCAGAAGGATTCTTCGGGATCGAGCGGATGCTGGAATTCGCTGTTGGCAACCATCCTGTACGGGTCAAGATTGCCGAAATAGTGCTCGCGGCGGGCGGAATTATTGATGCGGTGTGCGCTGCCGCCGAATGAAGGATCCGCAAACAGCCAGCCGTGGGGGGCAATGTAGAACTGCGCCCAGTCATGGTAGCCAATGTCGCCGGGGGCAACGTATAAACCGCTCTGCCATTTTGCGGGTATGCCTGCGCAGCGGCACAGCGTTATGAACAGCAGCGCCTGAACGCCGCAGTCGCCCTTCAGGTTGCGCGCGCAGCCTTCCGCTATGCTTTCAATGCAGAAATATTCCGGCATGAAGGAGTACGTTACCTTTGTTGTAACAAAATCATAGAAGTTGCGGGCCTTTTCAAGATTGTTGGTGCAGCCTGCGCTAAGCTCCTTCACAAGCTCCTTTATATACGGCGTGAAAACAATGTGCGGGGACTGCTCCTGCGTATCGAAATCGCTGGGCTGCTCCGCATCGGGGATAAGCTTGTAGGTATCGCAGTAGGGGGCAATATTGTCGTATTCGTATTCAACGAAGAATTCCGTGTTCTCTTCAAGCTTTTCTTCAAAGTACACGGTGCGTACGGGCGCATCCTCGGGGCAGATGTGCTTAGGCTCATGCGAAAATGCAAGAAGCTTTATGTTGCTCTGCTGTATGCACTTAGCGGGAATGGGCAAATGCACCTTAACCACCTTGCCGGGAACGAATGCATCGTCGTTTATGCGGATGGAGGCGCGTATGTGCTGGTGTACGCCGAAGCTGCCGCGTTCACGCATGATGTTCATGGAACGATCCAGCATGCTTACGGTCTCGGTGGGCTTGTCCTCGCCCTGGCTCGTGCCGGTATCCTTAACGTTGGCGCGCGCGGCGTAGTCGGCATTGACCTTAAGCAGGGTTTGATGGAAGAGATAGAAATAGCGCCTTTCGCCGTTTATGAATATCCAGCCTATTTTGTTCGCATCCTCAAGCGCGTGGAATTCCTCCTCGGTAAAATCGGGAATATCCTTGTGTATGCACGCCATGGCGGTCTCAAACGTATAAGGATAGTTCCTTGGCAGGCGCTGCATTATTTCCCGCTGCACCCTCATGCAGGCGGCAAGCGGCGCGGTGGTCTTGGGGTCGGCCAGGTGCATATCGATAAGGCGTATGGCGTTGTCAATATCGCCTGCGGCCTTCAGCCGTTCAATGTCCTCCGGCAAGCCGATGTTAAGATAGCGGATGTCGTTGTTCTGGTTCACGCTCATAATTATATCCTCCTAAAAAATGCTGCCCACGGCAAGCACACCGTTGGCGAGATCCTCACGGTAATCTAAATCACAGGGGCAAAGGCTGTTTATAACCACGCCGTCGCTTCCGGCGCGGCTGGTGGAATGAATATACTTGCCGTCGCCTATATACATGGCAACGTGACCCTTGAAGAAAAGCATATCGCCCTTTTTAATATCCTTGCGTTCAATTTTGTGTACGGGGAAGCCTTCCACAATGTCCGCATTGCGGTAAATATCCACGCCGTACATAAGATAGCAGCTTCCTACAAGGCCGGAGCAGTCTATGCCCAGCGGGGTTTTGCCGCCCCAGCGGTACTGCGTGCCCATATACTGCTTTGCAAGGCTTACGACCGCGTTGCGCAGCTCCTCCTCGCCAAGGGTGGGCTTATCGTAATATTCGCCAAGCTGAAGCGAACGCATATAGCCCTCCGCGCCGCCGTAAAGCCGCACATGCGTCCAGCCCGCGCGCACGTTTTCATCCTCAATCTTTTCAACTATTGCGCCGCGGTAAAGGGTTATAAGCACATTGCCGTTATGCGTGGCCTCGGTATGCACGTCCCCCGCAAACGCCCAAACGCGGAGCAGCTTTGTCTGCGCATCCTCGCGGCGGGCAAGCTCCTCCTTATCGAAAAGCATATCGTCCTTATGGGCGTAGGTTTCGTAGCGATAGGGGGTAACTATCCTGTACCAGCCGCCCTCCAGCTTTTGAGTGCAGGTGACAACGTGGCCGTACCAGCCCTCGTCGTCCGGCTCTGCATCGAAGGCGGGCGCGCAAACATACAGCGCACGCGGAGCGATTATGAGTGCCTTTTTGTTCATGTGTATCTCCTTCTTTTGCCTTTTGCCGAATTTTATCCGTCAACCAAATGTTAACGGATAAATGCCTTCATATATTGTATACTCTCCCGCGCCCTTTAGCAATCTGTTTATGCACTATACAGCGTGGGATTTTAATACAAAACAGCATTCGGTGGTGTTAAGGGGCAACAGGCCCGCGCTTTTGCCGTTACAGCAGCTCGGCGAGGCACTCCCTTTCATGGCCGCTAAAGCCCTTTATATGCTCCGCATGGGTAAGGCTGCTTATAACGCTTTCCTCAACGGCCTCTATCGCCGCGCGGAACATAAGGTCCATATCGTCCTCAAAAAGCACGTCCACGGAAATGGGCTTTTTGGGTGAATAGTGCGGTATGCGGTTGGCCGTTGTGAACGCAAGGGCAATTTCGCCGGAGCCGTTGCCGGATATGGTGCCCGTGCGGGCTATGCCGCTCTGCGCCCTGCGCGCAACGCGCTGAAGCTGCCTTGCGGATACGGGGGCATCGGTTGCGATTATTATAATAACGCTGCCCTTATCCTGCTGCTCAGCCGCTTTTTCGGCTTCCTTTTTCTGATAAAGCCTTTCGCCCACGCGCTCCGCGCCTATTGTAAGATCTCTCAGCGTGCCGAAATTGGTAAGCAGGAGCGCGCCCACGGTGTATTTATTGCCGTAAAGCTCAAATACGCGGCTGGCGGAGCCTATTCCGCCCTTTAGCGAATAGCAGCTCATGCCGCTGCCCGCGCCCACCGCGCCTTCTTCAAAATCGTCCGCAGCGTTTGCAAGCGCATCAAGCGCGTTCTGCTCCGTAACGTGCAGGCCGCGTATATCGTTAAGATGGCCGTCGTTGCATTCAAATACCATTGGGTTTACCGTACCCGTGTCGCGGCCTATGTCCTCATTTCGCTCCAGCATATATTTGACCAGTGCCGTCGCCGCCGTGCCTACGGAAAGGGTGTTGGTCAAAAGCAAAGGGGTTTCTATGGTGCCAAGCTCATTAACCTGCACAAGGCCTATGCTTTTGCCGAAGCCGTTTATAACGTGGCTTGCGGCGGGGCATTTATCGTGGAACATATCGCCCGTGTGCGGGAGTATGGCGGTAACGCCCGTGTTTATGCCGCCCTCATGCCGCGTAACGTGGCCGACCTTTACGCCCGGCACGTCGGTAATCTTATTAAGCCTGCCTTTTTCCATTCTGCCCAGCGTAAAGCCGAAGCTGCTCTGTACGCCCATTATCATTCCTCCTGTATGCGCATATTCAGCGTTCTGCACATTTCGGCACAATATGCCGAAGCGCCGCCTATATTATATACTATTTCCCTCCGCCGCGCCATTGAAATATGTGCATAAATAATATATTTTAGGGACAAAATTTATACGGAATGTGTAATTAGGAATGCAGAATTGAAAATCAGGTGCGTAGAGGAACGGGCGCGGAGGCGGGCTGTGAGTTTTTTGCCGTTTTTCCCCCTCGGCAACAGCAAACTCTCTCAGTCAAACCTTTGGTTTGCCACACCTCAACCCCTCAGTCGTCTTGCGGCGACAGGCCACCGTGCGGGGAAAGTGGATGCGAATGAAATGAGCAGGCGAAAGGGGAATGTTTCGGAGGTGGATTGCGATTTTTCTATTCCCACTCAGCTTCGCTTACGCTCAGCAGCTCCCCCGCGAGCGGTGGAGCCTTTTGGTTTGTTCAACCGCCGCCCAAAAGCCTCCATCTTAGAGGGAGGTGGATGCGAGTGAAGCGAGCAGACGGAGGGAGTCAAAATTAGCTGTCCCCGTTTACGGGGAAAGTGGCTGCGAATGAAATGAGCAGACGAAAGGGGTGCAGCTCGGAAGTGGCTTTTGCGGTTTTTTCTGTTCCCCCTCAGTCACGGCTTGCGCCGTGCCAGCTCCCCCGCAAGCGGTGGAGCCTTTTGGTGCGCTTTACAAACTCTCACATTAAGCCTGCCCTGAAAGGGGAGGTGGCAATGAGCGACAGCGAATTGACGGAGGGGTTG
>CABSAH010000105.1 GCA_902475645.1 uncultured Christensenellaceae bacterium
CTCCCCCTGTTGGACTCGAACCAACGACACTGCGGTTAACAGCCGCATGCTCTACCGACTGAGCTAAGGAGGAACGGAACGAGTGTTATTATAGCGCGTGATTCGGTATTTGGCAACCCCTTTTTTAGAAAAAGTTATAAATATTTTTCCGAATGCCGATTTATTCAGGCAAACAGGCAATTTTTGAAAAATCAATATCCCGACATATGCTGCCGGGATATTGATGCGCCCATTCGACCTTCCGCTTTATTTGATTTGCGGCCTGTGAGCATATGATACTATTGCCGACGGGGCAAAGCAAGCCTTTCGCCAAAGGATGTGCTTATTCGGCAAAAGAACAGCGCTTTTGTTAATTCCGGCGCCATTTTGGCAGTATGCCCATGGCCTTAAGCGCATCGTATACCTTTGGGTTGGGCAGGCCGATAACCGTGAAATAGCAGCCGTCAATCCTTTCCACAAGCACCGTGGCAGGCCCCTGTATGCCGTATGCGCCGGCTTTGTCCATGGGCTCGCCCGTGGCGATATAGTCGCGTATCTCGTCCGCTTCAAGCGTTTTGAACGTCACCTCGGCCTTGTCGTAGAACACATCCTCTTTGTCGTTCGCAATTATGGCAACGCCGGTGAATACGGTGTGCGTGCGGCCGCTCAACGTTGAAAGTATGCGGTATGCGTCCGCCTCGTCGCGCGGCTTGCCTAATATTTCGCCGTCAAGGTAAACTATCGTGTCCGAGCCTATTACGCAGCAGCCCGGGTTTTCCTCCGCAACGGCTGCGGCCTTTATGCGCGCAAGGCGGCTTACATATTCGCCGGGGGCGCAATGGCCGATGTTCTCTTCGGCTTGGCTGGGCTTAACGGTGAATTCATAGCCCATAAGCGCAAGCATTTCCCTCCGCCGTGGGGAGGATGATGCAAGTATCAGCTCCATTCCTTCCTCCTTTAGTCGGATAACTCCTGAAAGCCGAGTCCGTATGCCGTGTCATATGGGCAAAGCAGCACAAGCGCCGATTTGTCCACGCTGTAAGCTATGCCGCGAATATGGCATGCCTCCGCGCGGGAGCATGCGCACATCAGTATTGTGCGGTCGGAGCCCGAAAACATGCCCGTGCCCTTTATGCTGGTCACGCCGCGGCCTATGCTGTGCATTATCTCATCGGATATCTCCTTGGGATTACCGGTCACTATAAATGTCACCTGTCCGGTCATAAAGCCGGCGGTTATTTTGTCTATCACCGTGGTGCTGACGGCCGTCATAACTATGCCCTGAAGCACGGCGTCTATCCTGCCGAATACAACGCCGCCCAGCAGTATTACCATGCCGTCAATGCATATGGATATTGTGCCAATGGAAAGGTGGGGGAATTTCTTCCTAAGGCTCATTATAAGAAAATCCGTGCCGCCCGTTGAGGAACCGCGCCAATATACAAGCGCAAGACCCGCGCCGCTAAGCGCGCCCGCAAACAGCGCGGCCATCAGCGCATCGCCGTGATATACCGGCAGCAGCGGGAATACAAAGTCTATAATGGCAGTGCTTATGACCATTGTTTTAATGGACTTAAAGAAGAATTTTTTGCCCAGCAGCCTTATGCATATTATAACGATTGGCACGTTGAGCGCCAGCGTGCATATACCTATTGGCCATTTGGTAAAATGGTTTATGATTATGGCAAGGCCGGATATGCCGCCCGGGGCAAATTCCGCCTGCGAGGCGAAGCTGTATATGCCCGCAGCGTAGAGCACGCCGCCTATTATATCGAACAGCAGGTCTATCAATAACTCCTTCAGCCTTGCTTTGCTTTCAGCCTTCATATGTAAAATATCCTCCTTTGCCGCGTGCTTTTTGCATCTGCACGCAGACAATCGATTGTAACATCATCGTTATGCCCTTGTCAAACAAACGATTTATGCAAATGCATAAAATAAAATAATTTTTGCTTGCAAAAGCTTGTGCGCCGTGCTAAAATACTATCTGTTTGAGTAAAAACGCACGCTACCGTCGTAAGGAGGTGTAATGCATGGGTAAGTACTGCGAAATATGCAAGAAGGGCGTTATGAGCGGTAATCTGGTAAGCCATTCCAACAGAAAGACCAGGACCACTTGGGCTCCCAACATTCAGACCGTTCACGCGGTGGTTAACGGCACTGTGCGCAAGGTGAATGTTTGCACTCGCTGCCTTCGTTCCGGCAAGGTTGAGCGCAGCTTCTGATAAAAGCGATTTCTGTGCATATGCGCGGCGTTCCTTCGGGGATGCCGCGTTTTCTGTTGCAAAAAAATGCCATGGCATATATGGCGCGCTTTGTGCAAATGCTATTATCGAGCGAAAAGTGAAAGGGAGATTAAGAGATGAAGTTCAGCTACGACGAGAGCTATCTGCCTCTTAAAAGGAACCTGACCGGTACGCTTGGCGCGCAGGGCAGCGCAGAAAAGAGCGGCGCGGAGCAGCCGCGTATGCATAAGGGCGATATCCGCCGCACGGAGCCGCTCCGCCGCTAAGCAAACAGGCATATAGCCCAAAACAACGCAAAAGGCCGCATGCTTCCATGCGGTCTTTTGCTGTAACGAATTATTTAACGGTCAGCTCGCCGTTTACGCAGTCAACGGTATATACCGTGCCGGGTTCGGGGTCGGATTCGATTATCTTGCGGGCAAGCAGCGTTTCAAGCTTGGACTGAAGCAGCCTCTTAAGCGGCCTTGCACCGTAATGCGGATCGTAGCCCGCATCGGCGATATAGTGCATTGCGGCGTCCGTAAGCTGCACATCCAGCCTGCGCTCGGCCAAGCGGCGGCGGATATCCTTCAGCATAAGCTCGGTTATGGCGAATATCTCCTGCTTGTCAAGCGGCTTATAGAACACAATGTCGTCTATCCTGTTAAGGAATTCGGGGCGGAAGCTCTGCTTAAGCAGCATGTTCACCTGCCCGCGCGCTTCTTCGGTTATTTTGCCGTCCTTTATGCCGTCCAGTATGTACTGGCTGCCAAGGTTGCTGGTCATAACGATAACCGTGTTCTTGAAGTCCACCGTGCGGCCCTGTGAATCGGTCATGCGGCCGTCGTCCAATACCTGCAGCAGCACGTTGAACACATCGGGATGCGCCTTTTCTATTTCGTCGAACAGCACCACGCAGTAAGGCTTCCTGCGAACGGCTTCGGTAAGCTGACCGCCCTCGTCATAGCCAACGTAACCCGGAGGTGCGCCTATCAGACGAGCCACGGAGTATTTCTCCATGTATTCGCTCATGTCTATACGCACCATGTTGTTCTCGTCGTCAAACAACGCCTCCGCCAGCGCCTTTGCAAGCTCCGTCTTGCCCACGCCCGTGGGGCCGAGGAACAGGAAGCTGCCTATTGGCTTGGAAGGATCCTTCAAGCCGGCCCTTGTACGCAGAATGGCGTTGGCAACGGTCTTTACGGCCTCGTCCTGACCTATTACGCGCTTGTGCAGAATGTCCTCCAGGCGCAGCAGCTTTTCGCGTTCGCCCTCCATAAGCCTTGCTACGGGTATACCCGTCCAGCGGGCAACTATGCGGGCAATCTCGTCCTCCGTAACGCGGTCGCGCAGCAGTCCGCTCGCCTTGCCGTGCTCCATTTCCTTTTCGGCGTTTTCAAGCTCTTCCTTAAGCTTGGGCAGCTTGCCGTATTTCAGCTCGGCGGCCTTGTTCAGGTCGTAGTCGCGTTCGGCGCGCTCCATCTGCGCGTTAAGATCCTCTATTTCGCCGCGGATGCGCTGCACGTTCTTTATGGAGCCCTTCTCCTTGTCCCACTTGGCCTTGAGCTGATTGAACTTCTCGCGGTCATCGGCAAGGGTTTTCTGTATCTCCTTCAAATGCTCCTCGCTCAGCTTGTCGGATTCCTTCTTCAATGCCGCTTCTTCTATTTCAAGCTGCATTATCTTGCGTGAAAGCTCGTCAAGCTCCGTGGGCATGGAGTCCATTTCGGTTCTTATAAGCGCGCACGCTTCGTCAACAAGGTCAATAGCCTTATCCGGCAGGAAACGGTCGCTTATATATCTGTGCGAAAGCGTAGCGGCGGCTATAAGCGCGTTGTCGCTTATCTTTACGCCGTGATAAACCTCATAGCGCTCCTTCAAGCCGCGCAGTATGGATATTGTATCCTCAACGCTCGGCTCATCCACCATTACGGGCTGGAAACGGCGGGAGAGGGCGGCGTCCTTTTCAATGTACTTGCGGTACTCATCAAGCGTGGTAGCGCCTATGCAGTGCAGCTCGCCGCGCGCAAGCATGGGCTTCAGCAAATTGCCCGCATCCATGCTGCCTTCGGTTTTGCCCGCGCCGACTATTGTGTGCAGCTCGTCTATGAACAGTATTATTCTGCCCTCGCTGCGCTTAACCTCGTTAAGCACGGCCTTTAGCCTTTCCTCAAATTCGCCGCGGAATTTTGCGCCCGCTATCAGCGCGCCCATGTCCAGCGAAAATATCTTGCGGTCCTTCAGATTGGCGGGTACGTCGCCGCGCACTATCCTCTGCGCAAGGCCCTCGGCTATTGCCGTTTTACCAACGCCCGGCTCGCCTATAAGCACGGGGTTGTTCTTGGTCTTTCTTGAAAGTATTCTTATTACGTTCCTAACCTCGTCGTCGCGGCCTATAACGGGGTCAAGCTTCTGCCTGCGCGCAAGCTCAACCAAATCCTGCGCGTATTTGTTCAGCGCGTCATATGTGCTCTCCGGGCTGTCTGTCGTCACCCTTGTGCCGCCGCGCACCTCTTCAAGCGCCTTCAGGAAATCGTTCTTTTTTATATTATAGCGGGAGAACAGCTCACGCATGGCGGAATTGGGCTGCTCCATCATGCCAAGGAACAGATGCTCCACGGAAACGTATTCGTCCTTCATGCGGATGGCCGTTTCCTCGGCCTTGTTCAGCGCCTTGTCAAGCTCCTGCGTAACGTATATCCTGTCCGCCTCTCGGCCGGAGCCGGTTACCTGCGGCAGCCGTGCTATTGCCGCGCCGACCGCGCCGGCAAAGCCGTTTGCATCATCGCCCATGCGCTCTATAAGGCTTTTTATGAGCGAATCCTCCTGGTCAAGCAGGGCGGCGCAAAGATGCTCCTGATCCACCTGCTGATTATTATGCGATACCGCTATGCTCTGGGCGGATTGCACCGCCTCAAGCGACTTCTGGGTAAGCTTATTTATGTTCATGGAATTACCTCCTGCCAAGAGAACTAATGTTCCCATTGATTACAATACTATTATAATCCTGCCCGAAAAATATGCAATGGAGTCATTGTAATGCTAATTTGAAATAATTGTGAAAGGGAGGGGGGATAGGAAAACTATGCCTTATGCTCGTTTACCCAAGATAGAAGATCGTCGTATTTCATGCTGCCGGATGCCACGCCAAGCCCGGCCTGCACAACGTCCGCGTTGCTCGGGAGCATTTTTATGCCGTTAACTTCCAAAAAGGAAAGCATTATGTACATGCCTATCCGCTTGTTACCGTCAACAAACGCGTGATTGGCTATCAGCGTATACCCTATGCGTGCGGCTTTTTCTTCCTTTGAAGGGTAAAGCTCCGCGCCGTCAAACGTTGCGTATGCGCCTTCAAGCGCGGAATTGAGCAAGCCTTCATCCCTTACGCCCGCGCTGCCGCCGGTTTCCTGAATCAAAAGCCGGTGTAGCAACAGCACCTTGTCCTCTGAGAACTTTATCATTTTGCCAGCTCCTCAAACGCCTTGCGGTAGCGCGTTAAGACCCGCATGGCTGCAATGTCTATCTTCTCGTCGTCGCTCAGCTCCATGTCCGTCGCCTGTTCCAAATCTATAAGCTTGTATTTGGGCTTGTTGTTGCGGAATATTATGGCTTCGCCGTTCTTATCGGCAATTTTTGCCACGCGGGAAAAATTCTTGTTGGCATCCGTCATTGAAACTATCGTTGCGCTGTTTATGTTCACTAAAACCACCTCTTT
>CABSAH010000106.1 GCA_902475645.1 uncultured Christensenellaceae bacterium
TACGCACAAGCTGAACCCGTACAAAGGCAAATAGGGTCCCGAAAGGAACCCCGGATTTATCCATTTGCGTTCGGGATTGGCGGAGGAGAAGAAGCGGCGGAACACCACCTCTATCACCCAGCCCGCCATGCTGCCTATAAAGAACAGGAACGCTATCGAGAGAAAAAAGCTCATTCTTCCTCCGTATCCTCGCCCTTATCATGCGGGGCGAGCGCCACGCTTACAACCTTTGTGCCTTCGTCCACCCGCATAAGCCTTACGCCCTGCGTGTTGCGGGAGAATATGCTTATCTGGTCCACTGGGGTGCGTATGACCGTGCCGTCGTCGCGTATCATCATTATGTCCTCATCCCCCGTGCATACCTTCATGCAGGCAAGCTTGCCCGTCTTTTCGGTTATGGCATTGGCTATAACGCCCTTGCCGCCGCGGTGACGCAGCGGGTATTCGCTTTCCTCCGTGCGCTTGCCCATGCCCTTTTCGGTTATGGACAATACCGTCATGCCCGGCGCTATGAGGTTCACGTCTATTACCTCGTCCCCATCCTCAAGGGTTATGGCCCTAACGCCCGTGGCGGTCCTGCCCATCGGCCTTACGTCGCCTTCATTGAAGCGCACGCACTTGCCTTCCCGCGTGCCTATGAGCAAATCGTCCTTGCCCCTTGAAAGCAGCACGCTTATCAGCTCGTCGCCCTCCCTAAGGTTCTGGGCTATTATGCCGCCCTTGCGTATATTGTCAAAATCGCTCATGGGCGTTTTCTTTATAACGCCTTCCTTGGTTGCAAGCACAAGGTATTCGCCCTCCGTATCCTTATCCACGGGGAACACGGCGGTTATCTTTTCGCCGCCCGCAAGCTGCAATAGGTTCACTATGGCCGTGCCCTTGGCCGTGCGCGAAGCTTCGGGGATATTATAGCACTTTATCTTATACGCCCTGCCGGTATTGGTGAAGAACATTATGTGGCTGTGCGTGCTGGTTACGAACAGATGCTCCACAAAATCCTCGTCCCTTGTGGCCTGCCCCATTATGCCCTTGCCGCCGCGGTTCTGCGCCCTGTACGAATCCGCCGCAATGCGCTTAACGTAGCCAAGGTGCGTCATTGTAACGGCCATGTCCTCCTCCTGTATTATATCGTCAAGGTCAATATCGTCCGATGCGGGGGCAATCTCGGTGCGTCTGGGGTCGGCATAGCGGCGCCTTACCTCCAGTATTTCATCGCGTATTATGCCGCGCAGCTTGTTTTCATCCGCAAGTATGCTTTCGTAATATGCGGCGGTTTTGGTAAGCTCGGCATGCTCGTCCATTATCTTGTCCCGCTCAAGTCCGGTAAGCCTTGCAAGGCGCATATCCAGTATTGCCTGCGCCTGCTTTTCGCTCAGCCCGAATCTTTCGCACAATGCGGCCTTAGCCTCCGCGGAGTTTGCGCTGCGCTTTATAAGCTCGACGATTTCGTCAATATTGTCCAGCGCCACCATCAAGCCTTCCAATATATGCAGCCGCTCCCTTGCCTTATCAAGGTCGTACTGCGTGCGGCGCGTTACAACATCCTCCTGGAAGCGCATATAGTGATACAGCATCTCCCTAAGGTTGAGCACCTTCGGCTCGCCATCCACAAGGCAAAGCATTATAACGCCGAACGTATCCTGCATTTGGGTATGCTTATAAAGCTGATTGAGCACAACGTTGGCGTTGGCGTCGCGCTTCAGGTCAATTATTATCCTAAGCCCCTTGCGGTCGCTTGCGTCGCGCAAATCGCTTATGCCCTCTATCCGCTTTTCATGCACAAGCTCGGCAATCTTTTCAACAAGCCTTGCCTTGTTCACCTGATACGGTATTTCGGTTACAACTATGCGGCTTTTGCCGCCGCCCGTTTCCTCTATTTCCGCGCGCGCCCGCACAATTATGCGCCCGCGTCCGGTGCGGTATGCCTGCCGTATTCCGGCGTTGCCCATTATTATGCCGCCCGTGGGGAAGTCCGGCCCCGGAAGATATCCCATAAGCTCCTCAACCGTTATTTCGGGATTATCGAGCATGGCAACGTAAGCGTCTATCGTTTCGCCCAAATTATGCGGCGGAATGTTCGTGGCCATGCCTACCGCTATGCCGCCGGAGCCGTTAACGAGCAGATTGGGATAGCGGCTGGGCAGCACCTTGGGCTGCATAAGCGTTTCGTCGAAGTTGGGCATGAAATCAACGGTGTTCTTGCCTATATCCGCCATCATTTCATCCGCAAGCTTGGACATTCTGGCCTCGGTATACCTCATGGCGGCGGCACCGTCGCCATCAACGCTGCCGAAGTTGCCCTGACCTTCAATGAGCATATAGCGGCTGTTGAAATCCTGCGCAAGCCTTACCATTGCATCATAAACGCTGGAATCGCCGTGCGGATGATATTTACCCAGCACGTCGCCCACTATGCGCGCGCTTTTATGGAACGGCTTATCGGCGGTGAAGCCCTGCTCGTCCATTGAATAGAGTATGCGCCTGTGTACGGGCTTTAGCCCGTCCCTAACGTCGGGCAGGGCGCGGTTTATAATAACGGCCATGGCATAGGAAATGAAGGATTTCTTCATTTCGCTTTCCAGATCAAGCGGCCTTATGCGGCTTATTTCGTTTTCGTTCATCGCTTTTCTCCTCCCCCGACGTTAAACGTCCAAATCCACAACAAGCTTGCTGTTGTTTTCAATAAATTCGCGCCGCGGCTCAACCTTATCGCCCATCAGCACGGAGAATATCTCATCCGCCCTCATCGCATCCTCAAGATGCACCTGAAGCATAACCCTTTGGCTCGGGTCCATGGTGGTTTCCCAAAGCTGCTCCGGGTTCATTTCGCCCAGGCCCTTGTAGCGGTTTATAAGGGGCTTAGGCTCGCGCCCTATCCTATCCAGTATGCTGTTAAGCTCCGCATCGTCATAGGCATAATATATGTTCTTGCCCTTTGTTATCCTGTAAAGCGGGGGCTGAGCAACGTATACATAGCCCTGCTCTATAAGCGGGCGCATATGGCGGAAGAAGAACGTAAGCATCAGTATCCTTATGTGGCTGCCGTCAACGTCGGCATCGGTCATGCAGACTATTTTATGATACCTGAGCTTGCTCGTATCGAACTCATCGTCTATGCCCGCGCCGAACGCGGTTATCATGGCGCGTATTTCGTTATTGGCAAGTATTTTGTCCATGCGCGTTTTTTCAACGTTCAGTATCTTGCCGCGAAGGGGCAATATGGCCTGATGCGCAGGGTCGCGCCCCATCTTTGCGCTGCCGCCGGCGCTGTCGCCCTCAACAATGAATATTTCGCACTTTTCGGGGTCCTTCTCCGTGCAGTCGGTCAGCTTGCCGGGCAGGCTTGTTGAATCAAGCGCCGTCTTTCTGCGCGTAAGCTCCCTCGCCTTGCGCGCCGCATCCCTTGCGCGGGCCGCCGTAAGGCATTTGTCAACTATCGCGCGCGCCTCGGTGGGGTGTTCTTCAAGGTATATTCCCATGCCCTCGCTCACCGCGCTGTCCACAAGGCCGCGTATGTATGCATTGCCGAGCTTTGTTTTGGTCTGCCCCTCAAACTGCGGCTCAACGAGCTTAACGCTCACTATTGCGCTTAGCCCTTCGCGTATATCCTCGCCCTTCAGCGCATCGTCATTATCCTTGAGTATTTTGTATTTCCTTGCGTAGTCGTTCAGGGCGCGGGTAAGCGCGCTCCTAAAGCCCGCCAAATGGCTGCCGCCCTCGCCGGTGTTTATGTTGTTTGCAAACGTGAATACGTTTTCGTTATAGTCGTCGTTATATTGCAGCGCCGCCTCAACCGTTGCAACCTCCTGCTTTTCGGGCTCGTTGCGGCTTGCGGTTATGTATATGGGCTCCTCGTGCAGAACGGTCTTTTTGCGGTTAAGATGCTTAACGAAGTTTATTATGCCGCCCTCATAGCAGAAGGAGCGCACATCGGGCGCTTCCGCGCGTTCGTCGCTTACGGTTATCCTAAGCCCCGCGTTAAGGAAGGCAAGCTCGCGCATCCTGTCCGCCAGAATATCGAAATTATAGTTCACCTCGTCGAATATCTTATCGTTGGCAAGGAACGTTATGCTCGTGCCGCTGTCGCCCTCGGGCACGTCCCCTATTGCCGCCACGGGTGCCTTTGGCTCGCCGTAGGAATATTCCTGATAATAAAGCTTGCCGCCGCGCCTTACCTCGGCTATAAGCCAGGACGAGAGCGCGTTCACAACGCTGAGTCCTACGCCGTGCAGCCCGCCGGATACCTTGTATCCGCTGCCGCCGAACTTGCCGCCCGCGTGCAGCACCGTAAGCGCAACCTCAAGCGCGCTCTTGTGCATCTTTTCATGCATATCAACGGGTATGCCGCGGCCGTTATCGGTAACGGTAACGGAATTATCCCCATGCACCGTAACCTCAATATGGCTGCAATATCCGCCCATGGCCTCGTCAATGGCGTTATCCACCAGCTCCTTCACCAAATGGTGCAGCCCGTGGAAATCCGTTGAGCCTATATACATTCCCGGGCGGCGCTTTACCGCCTCCAGCCCCTCAAGCACCTGAATTTGAGAGGCATCATAATCGGTGTGGTTGCTCATTTTGCGTTTTCTCCTTGCTTCAAAAAAATCATATCGGCCGTCCGGCCGGCTCCTTCGTTAATGCGCCTATTCCCGCGTAAGCGTTCCCGCGCTGCACCGCCATGCGTTTATGCCCTTTAGCCCCGCGCGCTTTAAGCCTTCAAGCGTGGTGCAGGTCAAAAACGTTTGACATTCGCTCATCGCCTCAAGCAGCGCCCGCTGCCGCGGCTCGTCCAGCTCGCTTAAAACATCGTCCAGCAGAAGCACCGGGCTTTCGCCCTTTTCGTCCCTTATAAGCTCCAATTCGCTAAGCTTCAGGCTCAGCGCCGCCGTCCTTTGCTGCCCTTGGCTGCCGTATACCCTTACGTTGCTGCCGTTCAGGTTAAGCTCCAGCTCGTCCCTATGCGGGCCTGCTCCCGTATAACCGCGGCGGATATCGTCCAATGCGCCGTTATACAGCGCCTCGCTGAGCGCGGCCTCGGCATCCCCGCCGCCCATGCGCGCTATATCCACATCGGGCGCATAGCGCACCAAAAGCGCCTCCCTTTCGCCCGATATGCGCCTGTGCAGCCGGCTTGCTATAAGCCCCAGCCTTTGCACAAATTCCGCCCGCATACGCATTATTTCCGCACCCGCTTGGCTAAGCTGCTCATCCCATATATAAAGCTGCCGCCGTATCTCCATGGGGTCCGTTTTAACGTCCGGCTTAAGCAGGGCGTTGCGCTGCTTCAATGCGGCGTTATAGCGTTGCAGCGTATAATAATACGCGGGCCTAAGCTGGCTAAGCTCCATATCCATAAACCGCCGCCGCTCCGCAGGCGCGCCCTTTACAAGCTCCAAATCCTCCGGCGAGAACATTACCGCGTTAAGCGCGCCCATAAGCTCCCCCGTTCGCTTGGCCATAAGCTTATCTATGAATATCTGCTTGCGTTCGCCGCTTTTCAGCTTTATCTCAATGGTGCGGCTGCCGCTTTTTGTTTTTATGTCCATGCCCACATATCCGCCCGCAAAGCCCGTGCGTATCAGCTCCGCGTCCTTTGCCGTTCTGTGCGAACGCCCGAAGGCACACAAAAAAACAGCCTCTACCGCATTGGTTTTGCCCTGCGCGTTCTCGCCGACGATAACGTTCAGGCCGCTGTCCGGGCGGAGCAGAAGCGATTCATAGTTGCGAAAATCATTGAGTTTCAGCCGCTCAATAAGCATACTTTATTTTATCATATTTACCCCGTTTTCATCAATAGTGTATAATAAATATAAGAAGAAAGAGGGCATATTTTTGCGCCGCCGTGTGCGTCAAATTCCCGCGGTTTCGACTTTTTTCCAAAAAAACCGTGCGCTTACGGCAAATAGGTGGTATTATAA
>CABSAH010000107.1 GCA_902475645.1 uncultured Christensenellaceae bacterium
CCCCAAAAGCTGTCCCCGTTTACGGGGAAAGTGGCCGTGAGCGTTAGCGAACGGTCGAAAGGGGTGCGGCTTAAAGCCGCCAAGCTCCGCGAGATGTTCCCCCTCAGCTTCGCTTACGCTCAGCAGCTCCCCCGCAAGCGGTGGAGCCTTTTGGCTTCTGCAAGCACTGCCCCAAAGCTGTCCCCGTTTACGGGGAAAGTGGACACGAGCAAAGCGAGTGGCCGAAAGGGGAATGTCTCGGAGGTGGATGCGAGTGCAACGCGAGCAGCCGGAGGGAGTCAAAAAACGGCAACGTCTCGATTTGGCTCTTACCTTATCAAAAGCCGGAGGGAATCAAGCGGGGAACACATCAAATTCGCCAAGTGCCGCAAGCGTATCAAAAAAGCAGAGAGCCATGCTCCCTGCTTTTGTTGTTTTATATGCTTATCGGTTGCCGCTTTATCTTATCACGCCGTTTTCGTAAACCGGCACAACGTCGGTCGTATCCTCGCTGAAGCAGAACTTTATATCCTCCTCAAAGCCAAGCTTTATAAGCCTTGCGCAGTGCGTTGTTACGGAAAGGTCGGCGCGGCCCTGCTTCCAGTCGGCATAGAGCATACAGCAGACCATTGTTATGTCCGTGGCCTCCATAGGCTCGTTGGCTATGCGGTGAATGGCCTCGGCAATGGAGCCTGCGGCAAGCAGATCGTCCGCCGATATCTGCCCGTATGTTCCGGCGCAGACTATTATTATGTCGTTGCCCAGCTCAACGGCTCTTTTCGCAACGGCGGTGCGGTTTATCATGCCGCCTATCAGCACCTCCTTTGCGGCGGCCATGCCGTGTATGGCGGCGGTGCCGTTGGTGGTGCTTATTATAACGCTGCGGTCCTTAACGGCCTTTTCGCTGAATTCATAGGGGCTGTTGCCCAAATCGAAATCCGGCAGCTTAACGGCCTCCCGCTCGCCCGCCAGCACAACGTCGTTTGAGCCAAGCCTGCCCGCAAGCATGGCGGCCTCGCCGGGGTCTATTGCGGGAACAACCCTGTTCGCCCCGTTGCCCACGGCGGTTATGATGCAGCTTGTGGAACGCAGAACGTCCACAACAATCACCGTGCAGGACGATACATGGCTGCTTAAAATTTTTCCGTATACGGGAATAACGTCTATTTTCATAAAGCCCTCCCCCTCCCGGCTCGGCCTCGGGCGCATTTGGGCGCGCAAAGCCCTGTTTTTTCGGTAAAATACCCGTTTGTGCAGTTCGGGATATATTATAGCATATATTTACCTGTTTATGCAAACAGTCTTAGCGCAGGCATGATTACCGCCGCCGCCGTCATTGCGGCAAAAACATAGCCCATCATGCCGCTTTGCCGCCTATCAGCACAAAAATGTCAGCTTTTCGCCTTCAGGCAGCGCCCCGTCCCGCGCCGCTATGCCGCCCACGGGCAGCCCGTATTTTTTGGCAACGTCAAAGCGCGTTTCGTTTGCCGAAGCAAAGTATACAACAATGGCCCGCCGCCGCTTTATAGGCTCCGCTTCACCCATGCCCGATACTATGTTCATGGGCGTTACCGTGTACGGCACGGCGGAAAGCTCCAGCGCACATTCGGCCCTCAGCGTGCCGCCCGTCAGCATAAGCGCGCAGGACAGGCATTTTACGCCTGCAAACGCCGCCTCCGCATCCGCGCCCGCGTACTGAGTTTCGCACAAAAACGGCACCTGCGCCGCAAATGTAAGGGCGTTGGGGGAATCGGTGCGCAGTGCGCAGTTAAGCGCAATTATGCCCTCTATGCTCAGTATGCCGCCGCTTACCTCGGCGCCGGTAACATACGGCATTGCGGCGCAGCATATGGCGCTTTTGGGCACGGGCGCGCCGTCGGGCAGGGGTATGGCTTCGCTCAGCGTATAGCCGAACGTCTTTCGGCGCATACGCTGCACAATCGATACGCGCTCCGTATGCATATCGCAGCTATGATACGGTATGAACGCATCGGTGCAAACGGCGGTTTCGCTCCGCTCGGCGCGGTATATGCTCACCTCAATGCATGCGCGCACGGCGGCTATGCCGCTTGATGCATCGGCGGGCGAAATGTATATGTCCTTCAGCGCGGCGGCGGCGTATGCTTCGCCCTCGCAGCGCTCGTTAAGCTCCGTTTCCGCCGTGAACGGGAGCTGCACGCTGTGCGCCGTAAGCCCCGCGCGGGAGCATAGCAGTATATCCAGGCATAGTCTGCCCTCCGTTACGGCCGTATCCGCGCCCGTGGCAACGCTTCTTATGCTGCATTCGCCGCTTGCGAACAGCGGCTCCGTGCCCGCGGGCAGTGCGGTTTCGGCTTCAAGCTCCGTTTCGCCGCGCCCTATGAGCATTTCCGTGCCGCTGCATATGTTTTCCTTCTTCATCTCACATTCCGCGCCGTCAATGCCCGCAAGCATGGGCAACGGGGAATTGTCGAAAACGGCGCAGTCCAGCCCCGCAACGGCGTTCAGCATAAGCTCCCCGTTCACGCTGAGCGTGCAGGAGGTGACGCAAGCCGCAACCTCCGCGCGCATACCCTCCCGCGCCGCCTCGCACGCCATGCTGTATTTGAACCCCGCGCCGGACGTGAACGCGCCGCCCTTTTCCGCCGTATCCGCGTCCGCATTGTCCGCCGTGTCCGCATCGCCTGTTATAAGCTCCCGCACGGCGGAGCGGAATATCACGCTCACCTTCAGCCTGCCCTCTATGTCTATCCTGCCATCGCGCACCGCAGCGGCGGCGGTCTCCACCCGCGCCGAGGCGCAAAGCGGCTCAATGTCGCCAAGCCTCATTCCCGCCGGCAGCGGCAGCGCGCCCTCAATGGCGGCCTCCGCACGCTCCCGCGCCGCCAGCCTTTCCGTTTTCATACCGCCTATATCCCAAAATTTCGCTTCCATTTCAACCTGCTCCTTTCGCGGCTCTATTCATTTGTATTTATATTTTGCTCCCGCGCCGCATATGCAGGAAAATTGGGGGGGAAGGGGAGGGAATGAGGAGTGTGGAGTGTGGAGTGTGGAATGAGGAATGAGGAATGAGGAATTGAGACGCACGCTTTTCGGCACGGCTTATTTTAACTCCCTCCGGCTTTGGGGAAGGAAAAGCCGCAACCGAGACGTTCCCCGTTGGACTCCCTCCGTCTGCTCGTTGCACTCGCATCCACCTCCCTCGACAGGGAGGCTTTTGGGGAAACGGAGTTTGCACAAGCCAAAAGGCTCCCCGAACGGGGAGCTGCTGAGCGTAAGCGAAGCTGAGGGGGAACATCTCGCGGGGACAGCTTTTGGGCGGTGTTTGCACAAGCCAAAAGGCTCCCCGGACGGGGAGCTGTCGCCGCAAGGCGACTGAGGGGTTGACGAAAACAACAGCAGCCCCGTTTCACCCCCATACTTTCTAATTCCGCATTATGAATTATGAATTAAAATACCCTCTTGGGTTATAGGCTATGCCGTTATGCCTAAGCTCAAAGTGCAGCTTGGGTCTGTCCGCGTTGCCGCTGCTGCCGGCAAGGGCTATTGTGTCGCCCCTGTTCACGGCGTCGCCCAGCGCAACATTCGCCGCGGAAAGGTTCGCGTAGCGGGTGAGGAAGCCGCCCTCATGCGCTATTTCCACCACAAGGCCGTACCCGCCGCGCTCCGTTACGCATACTATCGTGCCCGCTTCGGCGGCGTAAACCTCGTCGCCCTCCTTGGCGGCAAAGTCAAGCCCCAGGTGCAGCACGCCCTTTAATTGGCCGAAGTTTTCGGTTATCTCCCCGCTCTTGGTGGGGCGTATAAAGCTCAGTTCGCCCGCATTCGGCCCCTTTGCGCCCTCGCGCTTGCCCGGCTCCGCGTGGCCGTCCGCCTTTATGGTGCCCTCGCGTATCAGCGCATCCACCCTTTGGCTTATTTCAAATGTTTCGCTTTCGCTTTTGCCCTGCTGCACGCCGTTTATGTATTTGGTGGTTATAACCGTTCGGCTTTCGCCGTCCGTGCCGTAGTTCACAACCACTCGCGTGCCCTTTATAAGATGCTCGTCCTTCTCCGCCTTTTCATCGTGCGGCACAATCTCCGTATGCCTTTCGCTAAGCGTGGTTTCAACCTTTATGGGCGTATCCCCGCCCGTAAGCAGCATAAGCATGGCCTCGTAGGTCATACATTCCATAGCCGCCGCGTCAGCCTCGTTCGCCGCGTCCGCAAGCTCCACATCGTTTGTTATATACGAATCCATGCTTCCGGGCAGGTTTATTTTAAGCTCAAAGCTGCTCACCGCCTCGTCAAGCACCTCCTCCGCCGCCTCGCGGCTGGCAAGCACGCCTATGCATTTGCCGTCCACCATTATTGCCGTTGCAACGTAGCCTGTATCGGGTGATGCGGTCTCCGTCGGCTGTATTGCGCCCGCATCGGGCGTAGGCTCCTCGGTCGGCTCCGCGGCAAATGTCGGGTCGGGCGTGACCATGGGCGTGGGCGTAGGCTCCGCATACGGGTATAATTCTCTCGCGCGCACTATGCATGCCGCCGCAATGCCTATCGCTATCATTGCCGCCGCGCCAAGGCTTATCCATTTAGCCGGGTTAGGCTTCCCGCGCTGCCCGGGAACGTATTCTTCTTCAAAATCATGCGTATTCTTTTCCATATGAAATATTATACAGCCAAAAAAGCCCCAAGGCGAGTGAAAAATTCGTGAATGCATAGTATAATATAAAAATGATGAACGATTTTGCCGAAACAAAAGCCTTTGCAAAGGTCAACCTAACGCTGGACGTGCTTAAAAGGCGCGCGGACGGCTTCCATGAGCTTTCAACCGTTATGCAGACCGTGGCGCTGTATGACGAGCTTTTTGCGGACTTTACGCATGACGATATTGCCGTAAGCGCGGACGCGGACCTGCCCAAGGGGAGCGTTGCATTCCGCGCCGCATACGAATATGCCGAACGCACCCATTGCGGCGGCGCGCATATATATATCCGCACCCATATTCCGCAGATGGCGGGCTTGGGCGGGTCAAGCGCGGACGGCGCGGGCGTATTAAGGCTTATGCAGCGGCGCTATAATGCCATGGGCGAAAAGGAGCTTTATTCGCTTGCGGCGGAGCTTGGCTCCGATGTGCCGTTTTTGCTGCATGGGGCGACCGCGCTTTGCCGCGGGCGGGGCGAAAGGATAGAGCCGTTGCCCGATATGCGCCTATGCTATCTTATAATAAAGCCTAAGGAGGGCATATCCACGCGGCAGCTTTTTTCCGCGCTCACCCCGCCATATGATAAAGGCACAAGCGAGCACGCGGCCGACGCCATACGCGCAGGCGATATAGACGCGCTTGCGGCGGCGGTGTCAAACGGGCTTTCCCGTGCGGCGGAGGGGGAGCTTGGCTGCATTGCGGATATAAAGCGGCGGCTAAGGGCGGCGGGCGCGCTTGCGGCGGAGATGAGCGGCAGCGGAAGCGCGTGCTTCGGCATATTCAAAAAGGCGGCTGAGGCGGAGCGGGCGGCGCAAAGCTTTAGCGATGCGGCGTTTTGCCAAGTATGCGCAAGCGTTTGTAATCGGGAGCAAATATGATATAATAATTAGTCGATATTGAAGGGAGACTATTGGCATGACCCATATAACCGACCATAAAAAAATACACCTTATCGGAATAGGCGGCTGCTCCATGAGCGGCCTTGCAAGCATACTTAAAAACCGCGGCTACTACGTTCAGGGCTCGGACAGGGCGCAGTCCCCGTTTACGGACAGGCTGAGAGAGCTTGGCGTTCCCGTATTCATAGGGCATGACGCAAAGAACATTGCCGATTGCGACCTTGTTATATTCTCCGCCGCCATAAAGCCGGATAACGTTGAACGGGCGGAGGCTAAGCGGCGCGGCATACCGGAGCTTGAGCGCAGCGAGGCGCTGGGCCAGCTTACGGAAGGGTACGAAAGCGTTGTGGGCAT
>CABSAH010000108.1 GCA_902475645.1 uncultured Christensenellaceae bacterium
TAGCCGCCGGTTTCGCTAAGCACCTTTATAAGCCTAAGTTCCTTGATATCGCGCGATACCGTTGCCTGCGTAACCGTAACTCCCCGTTCCTTAAGCAGTTCCGCAAGGTCCTCCTGAGTTTCCACATTCCTTTTCTCAATCAAGCTGAGAATCAATGCGTGCCTTTCAGATTTCATCCCTTATACCCTCCAAGCGTTTTATGCTCCCCCGTAAACAGCCCGTTAATTGTCCCTCCGGCTGCGTAAAAGGGTTATGAAAGCCTTTGCCTTATCAGTTCATATATATTCTGCCTGCCAAAGCGTACAAAGCCTACCTTTGCCCCCACTTCGGATACGGTTATGGTATCCACGGTGCTGATGTTGGACGTGTATATGCCGTCCACGGAAAGGCAGCCTTCCGTTTTCATGGAAAATGCGGCCCTTGCGCCCGCCGGTGCAACTATCGGGCGGGAGGTGAGCGTATGCGGGCAAACGGGCGTTATTATCAGCGCGTCAAGCCCGGGGGCTATTACGGGGCCGCCTGCGGATATTGAATATCCCGTTGACCCGGTTGAGGTGCTTGCTATTACGCCATCGCATATTACCGAGCCCGCGTTCAGCCCGTCCACCTCTATTGATATTTCCACAACGCCCGAAAAGGTGCGCTTATACAGCAGCACATCGTTCAAAAAATAGTGCGGCTCGCCGCCGTTAACGGTGCAGTTAAGCATTGTGCGCTTATCCAGCGTATATTCGCCGCGTATCAGCCTGTTAAGTCCGTATTCAAGGCCGCTTGGGGCAATCTCGCTCAAAAAGCCTATCCGCCCGAAGTTAACGCCCAGTATGGGCGCATTGTACTTCATGGCCTCCCCCGCCGCGCGGAGTATTGTGCCGTCCCCGCCGAAGGCAAGAACATAATCCGGCGCTGCATCGCCTATTTCCGTGACTCCTTTTAGGCCTGCATCCTTCAGTTCGTCGCCGATGTAGCATTTGCAGCCCAGCCTCCCTGCCATTTTAACGGCATCCTGGAGCCCGTTCACGGCGGTTTCCCGCTGCGGATTTGTAAAGAAAGCGAGCTTTATATCAGAATTCATACGCACTCCGAAACTTATCGTTTTTATTATACATTACCTGTGCTTATTTTTTCAAGCATTTTCGGGTATTTTAATGCATTATCAGTTTATAAACCCGTCGTTATGCGCAGCCTTAACCGTATTTTGAGCAATTTCGGCCGCCTGCTCCTGCATAATTATAGCACAATCGTCTCCGCATTTTTTCAGCACCATAAGGAATTCTATGTTTCCCTTTGGCCCCGTTATGGGCGAATAGTCCACCTGCCGTATTTCAAAGCCTATCGACTGGGCAAACAGCATACACGACAAAAGCACCTCAATATGCGTTGCTTCCTCGCGCACAACGCCGTTTTTGCCAACCTTGCCCCTGCCCGCTTCAAACTGTGGCTTAACGAGTATTACGGCAAGCGCGCCGTCCTTAATGCAATTATATATTGCGGGCAATATAAGCTTTATCGATATGAACGAAACGTCCATGGAGGCAAATTCAACCTCTTCATCGAACCAATCCGGCGTCATGCTGCGCGCGTTCATGCGCTCCATCACCCTTACGCGCTCATCGTTCCTAAGCGTCCAATCAAGCTGACCGTAGCCCACGTCTATCGAATAGACCTTCTTTGCGCCGTGCTGAAGCATACAGTCCGTAAATCCGCCCGTTGATGCGCCAACATCCATTGCCGTAAGCCCGCTTATGTCAATGCCGTATTTCGTAATTGCCTTTTGCAGCTTAAGCCCGCCGCGGCTTACGAACGGATTCGGGTTTTCGCGCACGGTAAGCACGCAGTCCTCCGGCACGGCGTCGCCCGCCTTGTCTATACGCACTTCGTTTATATATACCGCCCCGCTCATTATAAGCGAGCGCGCCTTTTCCCTGCTTTGGCACAGGCCAAGCTCCACCAGCCTGACGTCCGCCCGTGTACCCTTCATACTCATTCTCCCCGGCAAAGCCCGTGTAAAAGCTCCCTCACCGCATTTTCGGATATTCCGCATAGCTCGTCCTGCTCGGCTATGCTTGCATGCATTACGGGTTCTTCCCCAACGCCCAGCACGTTCACGTTCACGCGGCCGGCAAGGTACTCCTTTATTGCGCTGCCCATTCCGCCGTATTTTATGCCGTCCTCCAATGTTATCACATTTTGGCTGATATTTGCTATCCTTTTAAGCATTTTTTCGTCCATCGGCTTTATAAAGCGCGCGTTCACAACGCCCGCGTCCGTGCCCTTTGCGGCGTTCAGCGCCGTCTGCACCAGTCTGCCTTCGGCTATTACCGTAACGCGGCCTATCGGCTTTATTTCTTCCCAGCGGCCCAATTCTATGGGCGTATTCAGCGGCTTATCGGGAAGCGCGCCGCGGTTATACCGAATTGCGCATGGGCCGCTGAGCGTAACGGCAAGGCCGAGCATGGCCTTAAGCTCCTGCCTTGTGGACGGAGCCATTATGCGCATGCCGTACAGATTGTTCAAAAAAGCGATATCGTATATGCCCTGATGCGTTTCGCCGTCCTCCCCGACAAGGCCAGCGCGGTCTATTGCAAAGCATACGTTCAGGCTTTGCAGGCAAACGTCATGTATTATCTGGTCGTATGCGCGCTGCAAAAAGGTTGAATATATGGCGGCTATCGGCCTCATGCCCGCGCTTGCCATGCCCGCCGCCATTGTAACGGCGTGTTCCTCCGCAATGCCCACGTCAAAGAACCTATCCGGAAAGCGCTGCGCAAATTCGCTAAGTCCCGTGCCGGAAGGCATCGCCGCCGTTATTGCGGCTATGCGTTTGTCAGATTGAGCAAGCTCGCATATAGCTTCGCCAAATACGGCTGAGTTGCTTTTATCCACCGTATGCTTGCTGACCTTGCCCGTGCGCGCGTCAAAGCTGCCTATGCCGTGGAAGCGCTCCGGGTCGTTTTCGGCAAAAGTATAGCCCTTGCCCTTCACCGTAAGCGCGTGAACCAGCACGGGGTTTTTCAGCTCCTTTGCCCGCATAAGCACGTTTGTCATGCGCTTTACGTCATGCCCATCCACAGGGCCTAGATATGTGAAGCCAAGCTCTTCAAACAAAACGTTTGGTATGAGCGAATATTTTATTCTGTTTTTTATGCTTTGCAGTATGTTGAACAGCTTTTCGCCAATAAGCGGTATGCGTTTCATGCCGTCCGAAAAGTTTGTTTTGAACCGCTGATACGATCCGCTTGAGCGTATTTTATAAAGATGCCTGCTTAGTGCGCCCACGTTGCGCGAAATGGACATTGCATTGTCGTTCAAAACAACAATAAGCGGTAGCCCGCTCTGCCCCGCATCGTTAAGCGCTTCAAAGCTCATGCCGCCGGAAAGCGCACCGTCGCCTATAACGGCAACAACGTGCCTGTTTGCGCCCAATATATTGTCCGCACGCAGTATGCCTATTGCGGCGGATACTGACGTGCTTGAATGGCCCGTTTCAAACGGGTCGCATTCGCTTTCGGCGCGCTTGGGGAAGCCGCTTATGCCGCCCTTCTCCCGCAGCGTATCAAACCTATCCGCACGGCCTGAAAGTATTTTATGCACATATGCCTGATGCCCCACGTCGAATATTATCCTGTCCACAGGAGCATAGAACACGCTGTGCAGCGCCATGGTAAGCTCCACAGCTCCTAGATTGGACGCCAAATGCCCGCCGCTTTTGGATACCTTTTCAACCAAAAAGGAGCGTATTTCCGCAGGCAGCCCCCTCAGCTCCTCTGCGGTCAGCGCGCGGTAATCATCGCACGAATGTATTTTATCTATAATGGGGTACTCCGCCATTCCCCGTCTGCCTTTCAATTTAGTAGCACATCATTTTATCACAGCCTTGTGCAACTAACAACCCCCTTGCGGCGCGGCCTACTTTTTCCGGCAGAGCGTGGAATCGATAAGCGCATTGAGCGCCGCCGCCCTTTCGCCGAATATGCTTATTGCAAGGCGCGCTTCCTCCGCCGTATCAACCGCGTACTTCTTGGCCCCGTCAAGCCCCAGCAGCGTTACTGCCGTAAGCTTATCCTCCTTTGCATCCTTGCCGAGCGTTTTGCCCATGGCTTCGTTTGTGCCCGTAACGTCCAGCAAATCGTCCGTTATTTGGAACAGCCTGCCGTAGCTTTTTGCATATCGCCTTATGGCGGCAAGCCCATCCGCATCCGCGTTTGCTATTATTGCGCCCGATGCAAGCGCCGCCTCTATCAGCGCGCCCGTCTTTCGCGCCTGTATCGCTTCAAGCATGGCAAGGTCGCCCGCCTTACCCGTCATATCAAGGTCAAGCACTTGCCCCGCAACCATTCCGCTCACGCCCGCGCCGCGCGCAACCTCCGCGCACGCTTCATAATACCGCGGTGCATGCGGCGCTATTGTAAGCCCGGCATTCAGCATTGTTTCAAAGGCAAGGCTCAGCAGCCCGTCTCCCGCAAGCATTGCGCCCGATTCACCGAAAACGATGTGGTTGGACGGCCTTCCGCGGCGCATATCGTCATTATCCATGCAGGGGAGGTCGTCATGTATCAGCGAATAGGTATGTATCATTTCAAGCGCGCAGGCAATGGGCATTGCGTCCGCCTCGCTGCCGCCCAGCATTTCCGCCGCCTGAAGGCAAAGCGACGGCCTGAGCCTTTTGCCGCCCGCAAGCAGGCTGTATGCCATGGACTGCTTAAGCTTTTCCGGCGCGGAGCAGTTTGCTGTATATGCTTCAAGCGCGCGCTCTATTCTTTCCGTGCGTCCAAAATTATTCATCTTCGTTCACCGTATCCTGCTTTTCAATCATGTCCAGCCGCGCCTTATACCCTTCCAGCATTTCGCGGCACTTGGCGGCAAGCTTCGCCCCTTCTTCATATAGCTTTATCATTTCCTCCAGCGGCAGATTGCCGTCCGCCAGCTTATCCGCTATGCCTTGCAGCCTTTCGGCCATGGCTTCGTATGTTTCCGCCTTTTTAGCCATTATTCTCCGTCCTTTCCGCCCGCAAGCACCTTGGCGCTTGCAGTGCCGTCGCTAAGCAGTATTTCCACCCTGTCCCCCGCGGCCAGCTCCTTGGCCGAGGAAGCGTATTTATTTCCCTTTTTTATTATTGCATAGCCGCGCTCAAGCGTGCGCGCCGGCGCAAGCGAATCAAGCCGCGCCGCATTTACGCTCAGCATTTGCTCCGCCGCGCTTATGCCCTTATGCGCGTTTGCGGCAAGCGCTGCTTCAAGCGCATCTATCCGCGCCATACTCATGCCTATCCTGTGCATGCACATATTATATGCCGCGCCCTGCTCGGCGCCGTCTATCGCCTTTTGTTCGCGCGTTATCCTATCCGCGCAAAGCGATGCTATCCGCTCCCTTGCGTATTCAAGCGCGTCGTTCAGCGCTTCGTATTCCGGCACGCACAGCTCAGCCGCCGCGCTTGGCGTAGGCGCGCGAAGATCCGCCGCAAAGTCCGCGATTGTAAAATCCGTTTCGTGCCCAACCGCGCTGACGATGGGGGTTTTACATTCGTATATGGCCCGCGCCACTATTTCCTCGTTAAAGGCCCACAGCTCCTCTATGCTGCCGCCGCCGCGCCCAATTATGATAACATCCGCCCTGCCGCTGCCGTCAAGCAGGCGTATCGCGTCCGCAATTTCCCTGCCCGCTCCCGCGCCCTGCACCGAGGCGGGCGCAACGAGAATATTCATCATTGGGAATCTTCTTCGAGTGATGTTTATTATATCCTGCAAAGCGGCGCCTGTTTTGGACGTTACCACGCCTATGCACTTAGGAAGCTTGGGTATCGGCTTTTTAT
>CABSAH010000109.1 GCA_902475645.1 uncultured Christensenellaceae bacterium
TATGGAAATAAGCGACCGCGTTGCGGTGCTTAGAAAGGGCGAATACATAGGCGAGATTGAAACGAGCCGAACCGACCCGCAGATGCTTACGGACATGATGGTTGGCAAGGCCACGCTTTTGAATATAGATCGGCCGGAGCCGGAGGCGCAGAAGGAGCGGCTGGTTGTAAAGAACCTTACCGTAAAGGATGCGGACGGCGTGAAGAAGCTTTCAAACGTAAGCTTCACGGCGTATGGCGGCGAAATACTGGGCATTGCGGGCATATCCGGCAGCGGGCAAAGGGAGCTGCTTGAAGCCATTGCGGGCTTGCAGAAGCCGGAGGAGGGCTCCAGCATAATGTTCATTCCGCCGGATAAGGAAGCGGCGGAGCTTGTTGGGCGCGACCCGGAGGATATATACAAAAGCGGCGTAGGGCTTGCGTTCGTGCCGGAGGATAGGTTCGGCATGGGCCTGGTGGGCAGCATGGATTTGGTGGACAACATAATGCTTAGGAGCTACAAGGCAGGCAAGTCCCCCATTGCGGACAGGAAGCACCCGCGCGAGCGCGCCGCCAAAATAGTTGATGAGCTTGAGGTTGTTACCCCCAACCTGAATACGCCGCTGAGACGGCTGAGCGGCGGCAACGTGCAGAAGATACTTGTCGGGCGCGAAATTGCGGCGGAGCCTTCGCTGCTTATGACGGCCTATGCCGTGCGCGGGCTGGACATAAACACATCGTACACAATATATCGCCTGCTTAACGAGCAGAAGGCAAAGGGCGCGGCGGTAATGTACGTTGGCGAGGATTTGGACGTTTTGCTTGAGCTTTGCGACAGGATAGTTGTGCTGTGCGCGGGGCAGGTGAGCGGAATAGTGAACGGACGCGGCGCAAAGAAGGAAGAAGTGGGTCTGCTGATGACAAGGCTCAGCGGAAAGGAGAACGCAGATGAGTAAAGCAAAAAAGCGCGAGCCGCTTATGCATATAACCAAGCGCGGCATATTGCCGCTTTGGCACAATTTGGCAATACGCGCAATCGGCCTTGCGGCGGCGCTGGTGCTGTGCGCGATTGTGCTTTATGCCCTTACCGACCTTAACCCCCTAAAGATATACGGCGCAATGTTCAAGGGCGCGTTCGGCTCCGCCAAGCGCACATGGACAACCATAAGGGAAATAATGATGCTGCTGTGCATAGGCGTTGGCCTTGCGCCCGCGTTTAAGATGCGCTTTTGGAACATTGGCGGCGAAGGTCAGGTATTGGTGGGCGGCGTTGTAACAGCGGCGTGCATGATTTACCTTGCGCCCAAAATGCCGCTTGTGCCAATGCTTTTGATAATGCTTGTGCTCAGCGCGCTTGCGGGCGCAATATGGGGCTTTTTCCCCGCCGTTTTCAAGGCGCGCTGGAACACGAACGAAACGCTTTTCACGCTTATGATGAACTACATCGCGCTTCAGCTAACGTCGTTCTGCGTATCCAAGTGGGAGAATCCCTACGGCTCAAACACCGTGGGCATTATAAACCCCGCAACCAACGCGGGCTGGTTCCCAAGCATTTTCGGGCAGCAATATATGCTAAACGTAATAATCGTGGTGCTTATAGCCGTTGCAATGTATCTTTATTTAAGGTACAGCAAGCAGGGCTTTGAAATTGCCGTTGTGGGCGAAAGCATGAACACCGCGCGCTACGCCGCAATAAACGTTAAGCGCGTTATAATCCGCACCGTTATGATATCCGGCGCAATATGCGGCATAGCGGGCTTCATAGCCGTTGCGGGCGCGGGGCACACAATTTCAACAAGCACTGCCGGCGGGCGCGGCTTTACGGCAATAATAGTCGCGTGGCTTTCCAAATTCAATTCGTTCATAATGCTCGGCGTATCAACGCTGCTGGTATTCCTCCAGCGCGGCGCGCGCGAAATAGCCTCCCAATTTGACCTTAACGATTTTGTGTCCGAAATGATAAAGGGCATGATACTGTTCTTCATACTGGGCAGCGAATTCTTCATCAATTTCAAAGTGCATTTCCGCACCGCGCGAAAGGAGACTGAAAATAAATGAGCCAGATTGTTTCCCTGTTTCAGGCGGCCGTATATTTCGGCACGGTAATACTTTTCGGCGCAGTGGGCGAAATACTTGCCGAAAAAAGCGGCAATCTTAACCTTGGCGTGCCGGGCATAATGTACATGGGCGGCATTGCGGGGCTTATAGCCGCGTTCCTGTATGAAAACGGAACGGCCAACCCCATACCCGCCGTGGCGGTTATTATAACGCTTGCGGCGGCATTCGCAATGTCCATGATAGGCGGGCTTATATATTCCGTTTTAACAATATCCTTAAGGGCAAACCAAAACGTTGCCGGCCTTACGCTTACCATATTCGGCAGCGGCTTTGCCAACCTTTTCGGCGGCACGCTGAACAAAATGGCGGGCGGCGCGGGGCAGATATCCGTTGCCTTCACAAGCGGCGTTTACCGCACGAAGATACCGTTTTTATCGGACAGCACGGGCTTTTTGGGCGAAATGCTGTTCTTCTACGGCTTCCTTGCCTACGTTGCGATTATTATTGCCGTTGCGGTAACGTGGTTCCTTAACCGCACAAGCGTTGGCCTTAATCTCAGGGCCGTGGGCGAAAACCCCGCAACGGCGGACGCTGCGGGCATAAACGTTACCAAGTATAAATACGTTGCAACCTGCGTTGGCGCGGGCATATCGGGCTTAGGCGGGCTTTATTACACAATGGATTATATTAAGGGCACCTGGGCTACCGACGCCAGCATAGAAAAGCTGGGCTGGCTTGCGGTTGCGCTTGTTATATTCGCAACGTGGAAGCCCAACCGCGCAATTTGGGGCGCGTATCTGTTCGGGCTTTTGAGCTGGGTATATTATTACCTGCCCGGGCTTACCCGCTCAAGTCAGGAGATATTCAAAATGCTGCCCTATGCGGTAACGCTGCTGGTGCTTATTGTGGTTTCGCTCCGCCGCAGCAAGGAAAGCCAGCCGCCCGCATCGCTGGGCTTGGCGTATTTCAGGGAGGACAGATAGCGAGGCATGGCGCAGATAATGCCCTTTAACGGCTTTACGGCGGATGGGTACCGCTTTTTGATGGAGCTGGAATTCAATAACGAAAAGGCGTTTGTGGACGCGAACAGGCAGCGGTATTACGACGGCGTACGCGACCCCATGCGCGCCCTTACAACGGAGCTTAGCCAAACGGCGCTTGATATAGACCCGCTGTTCAATACCAACATTACGGGCGCCGTTTCCCGCCTTAACAGGGATACGCGCTTCAGCGCGAACAAGCTGCCCTACCGCAGCCATGCGTGGCTGTGCTTTAAGCACCGCGGCGTACCAACGGGCGAATGCTTCGGCATATATTTTGAAATACAGCCCGCAGGCTACGGGTACGGCGTTGGGATATACGCCCCCAATACGGAGCTTATGGCGGCGTTCCGCGCGCGCATACAGGCCAAGCCCGCCGCGTTTTTGAAATATGCCCGCGCCGTTGAAAACGCCGGAATGCATCTTGAAGGCGAAATGTTCAAGCGGGATAGGTTTAAGGACGCGGACGAGCGGCTGAAGCCCTACCTTAACCGCAAAAGCCTTGGGTGGAGCTTCTTTTGCCCAAGCGTAAAGCGCACGCTTGAAGCGGAGCTTAAGGACGACCTTATTGCGGCGTTCAATACAATAAAGCCGCTGTACAGGCTGCTGTGCGGCCTTGAATAAAAATATACGGGCGGGCTGCTTCCCCGCCTTTTTTACGGGAGGAAATTATGCAGCTTATAAAATTGCAGAACGGCAGCGACATTCGCGGCGTTGCCATTGAAACCGAGGGCGGCAAAGGCGTTGACCTTACCCCTGCCGCGGCATACGCAATAGGCCGTGCGTTCGCGCGCGTGCTTAGGGCAAAGCTGAACCGGCAGGATATAAGCGTGTGCATGGGGCGCGATTCCCGCCTTTCGGGCGAAGCGCTCTGCGCGGCGCTGGGCGCGGGGCTTTATGCGGAGGGCGCGCGCGTTTTTGACGCGGGTCTTGCTACCACGCCCGCCATGTTCATGGCAACGGTTACGGAGGGCTTTATGTTCGACGGCTCCGTTATGGCCACGGCAAGCCATTTGCCCTATGAGCGCAACGGCTTTAAGTTTTTTACGGCCAAGGGCGGCTTTGAAAAGGCGGATATAAAAGAAATACTCACCACGGCGGAAACGCTTTATGCGGAAGGCGTGAATACGGCCTTTGCCGCGGAAAAAATAGACTTTATGAGCGTATACGCGGCGCAGCTCGTCAGCGCCATACGCCGCGGCACGGGTAAGGAACGCCCGCTTGAAGGCATGCGCATAATAATAGACGCGGGCAACGGCGCGGGAGGCTTTTTTGAAAAGGATGTGCTTGTACCCTTGGGCGCGAACACGGCGGGCAGCCTTTTTACCGAGCCGGACGGACGCTTCCCCAACCATGCGCCCAATCCGGAGGACGAGCGCGCAATGGCGTATATAATCAACGGCGTAAGGGAAACGAACGCCGATTTGGGCATTATATTCGATACCGATGCGGACCGCGCGGGCGCGGTTTTAAGCGACGGGCAGGAGCTTAACCGCAACAGGCTTATAGCCATGATAGCGGCGATAGAGCTTAGGGAGCATCCCGGCACGACCATAGTTACCGACTCCATCACCTCCACCGGCCTTGCCGAATTCATAGCGGCGCACGGCGGCATACACCGCCGCTTCATGCGCGGCTACCGCAACGTTATAAACGAGGCCATACGCCTGAACGCGGCGGGGCAGGACGCGCAGGTTGCAATGGAAACAAGCGGACACGGCGCGCTGAAGGAAAACTATTTTCTTGACGATGGGGCGTATCTTATGGTGAAGCTACTGATAGAGCTTTCCCGCGCAAGGGACAGGGGCGAAAGCCTTGGCGCAATGATAGCCGACATTCGCGAGCCCAAGGAGGCGCGCGAATACCGCATGGCGCTGAACATAGAGGACTTTAAGCCCTACGGCGAAAAGGTAATCGCCGCGCTGACCGACTGGGCGAAAAATCAGGACGGCATAAGCCTTGCAAGCGACAATTTTGAGGGCGTTCGCGTGAACTTCTCCCCCGCGCGTGGCGACGGCTGGTGCCTGCTCCGAATGTCCCTGCACGAGCCACTCATGCCGCTGAACATAGAAAGCGACGCCGAGGGCGGTGCAGCCGCCATAGCAAGCGAGCTCTACCCCGTGCTGAAGCCCTTCGATAAGCTGGATACGGCAAGGCTGAAGGAGAATGTGTAATAATTAGGAATTAAGAGGGGTAAACGGGGCGTTAATGGTTTTCCGTCAACCCCTCAGTCGCCTTGCGGCGACAGCTCCCCGTTCGGGGAGCCTTTTGGACTCCCTCAGAAAATTCGCTTACAGCGAATTTCCAGCTCCCTCTAAGAGGGAGCCTTTTGGTACAGTATAAACTCGAAATCCAAAAGCCTCCCTGTCGAGGGAGGTGGCTTTTGCGAAGCAAAAGGCAGAGGGAGTTAAAATAAGCCGCGTCAAAAGGGGAGCGGCTTGGAGGTGGATTGCGGTTTTTTACTGTTCCCCCTCAGTCACGGCTTGCGCCGTGCCAGCTCCCCCGCGAGCGGTGGAGCCTTTTGGCATCTGCAACCACAAC
>CABSAH010000110.1 GCA_902475645.1 uncultured Christensenellaceae bacterium
TACCCCAAGCGACGGACTTGAACAGGCGCGCGTCAAAACGCTGAAAGTCCAGCACCTTTTCCTTGGTGTATACGGTTGTGTTCAATATATCGGCCAACGCCTGACACTCCTCCTAAAAATCATGGGGATAGTGTATCATTTTTTGTCCTTTTTAGCAATACGGACAAATGCCGTCGACGCATCAATTCGTCGCTTGGCCGCGCTTGGCGTCAAAAATGCTCGCAAGCACTATGCTTGCCGTTATAAGCACCGCGCCGAGCGCCGTGATGGGCGTCATTCTTTCGCCGAGTATAAAATAGGCCGAAACAGAGGTGAAAATAGGCTCCGTGCAGTATACAAGCGCGCCGAACGTGGGGGACACGCGGCTGAAGGCTATATTTTGGAATGTATATGCCATGAACGTGCCGCCTACCGTTACCAGCGCAATCGTATACCAGCCGATTGCGGGCATATGGATAAGGTCGGGCGGCTGTTCAAATATAATCGCAAGCGGCAGGCTGAATATGAAGCACACCGCGCATTGCGTTATGCACAGCACCATCGGGTCTATATCCGCGCTGCCAAGGTATTTTACGCTGAATATGACCATAAGCGCGGATGCACAGGAGCATAGTATGGCAACGATATCGCCTGAACACAAAGCGTCCAACTTGCCGCCGCATATGAAAAACAGCCCTGCCGCGGCAATGGCAACGGGGATTAGGAACTTAGCCTCAAATTTTGATTTTAGCAGAAATACGCTCAGTATGGGCACGAACACAACCGCAAGCGACATGAGAAAGCCGCAGTTTGTGGCGGAGGTATTATCCAGCGCAATGAAGCCAAGCACAAACGCAATGGCCGTAAGCACGCTGACAAGTACGCATGGGCGAATGTCGCTTTTTTTAATGCGGGTGCGTATACGCTTGCCGAAGAATATAAGGAAAAGCCAAAATGCGGCAAAGTAGCGCACGGCAAGCGCCCACAGCGGCGTTATCACCTCAAAGCCAAGCTTTGATACGGCATTGGAAAGGCCCCATACGGCGCACACCGCTGCAAGCATAAGCCCGTAAAAAGCCGAGGGCAATTCCCTCTTTTTCTTCATTTGTGTTGTAATATCGCGTCCCATACGGATATAATATCATCTATATATAAAAAAGCAATACGGGAGAATAAAATCGGCATGGGCAGCGAGCGTGACAGGAAATATATGCGTCTTGCGATAGAGCAGGCAGAAAAGGCAAGGGCGATGGGGGAGGTGCCGATAGGCGCGGTTATAGTAAAGGGGGACGAGATTATTGCCGCAGCGCACAATATGTGCGAAGCAAGCGGCGATCCAACCGCGCATGCGGAGCTTACGGCAATTCAGGCGGCGGCTAAAAGCTTAGGCAGGCGCGCGCTTTCGGAATGCGAGCTTTATGTTACGGTTGAGCCGTGCGCAATGTGCGCGGGTGCAATAATAAACGCGCGGCTTAAAAAGGCCGTGTTCGGCGCGCATGAGGAGCGTACGGGCTGCATGGGCAGCGTTATGGATATAAGCGACGGGTACTTTATCAACTCCGTGCGCGCATACGGCGGCGTGCTTGAAAACGAATGCGCGGCGCTTATGGGCGGCTTTTTTGAGGATAAAAGATAGCCATACAAACTTTATTCACAAACAGGCTACCGAAGGTTCATTCCTTATTCTTACCCACGACACATTTGGGGTTTATCATATCATCATCGGAAGCAAGCAACACCTTTTCTTCCGTATGTGATACCTTCCTGCGATAAGATACCGACTCGGATCCCCCGGGCCGGTATCGTCTATTTTTTGGCATAAAACAGCGCCCGAAGGCGGTCTGCCAACGGGCGCATGTGAAGCTTATATATTACAGGCGGCTGCGCTTTATAACGTCTATTGCCGTATTAGCTACGTTTTCGGCGGTAAAACCGAACTCCTTGAACAATACGCTGCCGTTTGCGCTTGCGCCGAAGCGGTCAAGGCCTATGCTTGCGCCGTCAAGCCCGACATACGCGCCCCACGGCTGCGTTGCGCCGGCTTCTATGCTTACGCGCGCGCGGATGGAATCGGGCAGTACGCTCTGCCGATATTCCGCGCTCTGTTCGCGGAAAAGCTCCATGCAGGGCATGGACACAAGGCGCGCCGTATATCCCTGAACGGAAAGAATGTCGGCAGCCTTATACATAAGCTCAACCTCGGAGCCTGATGCCATCAATATAACGTCGGGCGTACCCTTGGGTTCGCGCAGTATATAGCCGCCAAGCATTGCCTTGTCGCACGTATCCGCAAGCTGGGGCAGGTTTTGGCGGGAAAGGGCCATTACGCCCGGCGCGTTCAGCTTTAGCGCGGCGCGGTAAGCGTAAGCGGTTTCCTTTTGGTCCGCAGGACGGAATACATATGTGTTGGGCGTTGCGCGCAGCGATGCAAGCTGCTCTATCGGCTGATGCGTGGGGCCGTCCTCGCCAACGCCTATGCTGTCGTGCGTAAGCACATACGTTACGGGCAGCTTCATAAGCGCGCTGAGCCTAAGCGCGGGCTTAACATAATCGCTGAACACAAAGAATGTGGCGCAGTACGCCCTCAGCCCGCCGTAAAGGGCTATGCCGTTGGCCATGCACGCCATTGCCAGCTCGCGCACACCATAATGTATGTTGCAGCCCTCGCGGCAATCGGGCGCAAAATACCCGCTGCCCTTCAGCTCCGTATTATTGGAAGGGCCAAGGTCCGCACTGCCGCCGAAAAGATTCGGCATATGGGCAAACATGCGGTTGAGTACCGCGCCGCCGCAGGAACGGGTGGCCTTGGGCGCATCCGCTGCAAGCATTTCTTCATCGGTGAACACTTCTTTATCTATATCGCCCCTGCGCCATGCTTCAAGCTGTGCCGCAAGCTCCGGATATGCTTCGGCATAGCCTGCATACATTTCCTCGTATTCCTTGCGAGCGCGCGCACCGCGGAGCGAAAGCGCCTCAAAGTGGGCGTATACGTCCTCGGGAATATCAAACGGCGGGTTCTTCCAGCCAAGGCGCTTGCGCATATCCGCAATAACGTCGTCCCCAAGGGGAGAGCCGTGCGCGGCGGCGGAGCCTTCCTTCATTGTGCCGTGAGCAATATCCGTATGCACTATTACAAGCGAAGGCTTTTCGCTTTCTATGCGCGCTTCTTCAAGCGCAAGCGATATTGCAACCGTATCCTCGCCGTTTTCAACGTTTATCACCTGCCAACCCATTGCGCCGAAGCGGGCGGCTACGTTTTCGGTAAATGCGATATCGGTAGAGCCTTCTATCGTTATTCGGTTGCTGTCGTATACGGCAATAAGCTTATTCAGCTTCTGCGTACCTGCAAGGCTTGCGGCCTCATATGAAGCGCCCTCCATCATGCAGCCGTCGCCCATAAGGACGTATGTATAGTTATCCACAACATTGAAGCCTTCTTTATTGAATATGGCTGCCATGTGCGCTTCCGCCATAGCCATGCCTACCGCCATTGCAAAGCCCTGACCGAGCGGGCCGGTTGTCGCCTCCACGCCGACCGTGTGGCCGTATTCGGGATGGCCGGGGGTAAGGCTTCCGTACTGACGGAACTGCTGCATATCCTCAATGGTCAAACCATAGCCATATAGATGAAGCAGGGAATAAAGCAGGCTGGACGCATGGCCGGAGGAAAGAACAAATCTGTCCCTGCCGGGCCAGGTGGGGTGCTTAGGGTCATGCCGCATATCGCTCCATATGGCATACGCGGCGGGCGCTGTACCTATGGGCATGCCGGGGTGGCCGCTTTTGGCCTTTTGAACGGTGTCTGCCGAAAGCACGCGAATGGCGCTTACAGCCTTGGCTTCGATGGGTCGCATAAACTACCTCCGAATTTGCATTTTTTGTTTGCAGGTTGTATTATACCATATGATTGGAAAGGATGGAACGGATTATGCCGTATTATCATGCAATATCTTCGCCGATAGGCACGCTTTATGCCGTGGCGAATAATGAAAAGCTGATAAGCCTTGGGAAAAACGCACCGATGCAGGGCATGAATATTAAAAGAACCGCGCTTATGATAAAGCTTGAAGCCGAGCTGAACGAATATTTTGCCGGCGAAAGAAAAAGCTTCGATATACCCTTTGAGGAGAGCGGGACGTCGTGGCAAAGAAAATGCTATGCCGCGCTTAGGAATATTCCGTATGGAGAGGTGCGTACATATAAGCAGCTTGCTTCGGCGGCGGGCAACGGGCGCGCGGCAAGGGCGGCGGGCGGCGCGTGCCATTCAAATCCGCTGCTTATAATTACCCCGTGCCACAGGGTTATAGGCGCATCGGGTGCGCTTACGGGCTTTGCGGCGGGCATTGAAGCAAAGCAAAAACTGCTTGAAATTGAAAAAAAGACCTGATTTTAACATTTGCGTCACAGCAATGCGCGTATGGCCGCTTGATATAATGCGTAAAATGCGCTAAAATAAACTATCAAATTATTAGTGAAAAAGGAGGGAGCTAAATGCCCGGAATCATTAACACGGAACTTGGCACCATATCTATACCGGATGAAATCGTGGCAACCATAGCAGGCTATGCTGCCAGCGAGAATTACGGAATAGTCGGTATGCACGCCAAAACTACCGGAGATCAGCTTTGGAAGCTGGTCGGCGGGGACAATCAGCGCCGCGGCGTAAAAGTCACCTGCGTAGAAGGCGACCAGATCGATATAGACCTGTTTGTTACCATTATATACGGCGCAAGCCTTACCGCCGTTGCCGAAAACGCAATAGGCAACGTGCGCTATCGTGTGGAGGAAATGACGGGGCTTAAGGTTCGCAACGTGAATATTCATGTTGAGGGCGTGCGCGCCTGAAGTTGATAATGCTTTTACCGCATAATAAGGCGGGGAAGCGCGGAGGAAACTGATTTGGAAAATTTGACCATAAGCGGCGCGATGCTAAAGGAAATGTTCCTTACGGGCGCAGCGCTGCTTGAAAAGAACCGGGCGTATATCGATTCGCTCAATGTGTTCCCCGTGCCGGACGGCGATACGGGAACCAATATGTCCATGACGATGCAGAGCGCCGCCAGGGAGATACAGAACTGCAAGGGCACCAGCGTGAGCGATATTGCAGCTGCCGCTTCCTTGGGTGCGCTTAAAGGCGCGCGCGGCAATTCCGGCGTTATACTGTCCCAGATATTAAGGGGCTTTGCGCGCGCGCTTTCCGGCAAGGAGGAGATGGCGGAGCAAAGCTTTGCCGCTGCGCTTACCACGGGAACCGAGGCCGCATATAAGGCTGTTATGAAGCCCAAGGAAGGAACGATGCTTACGGTTGCCCGCATGATGGCGGAGGCCGTGACACGCGAAGCCAACGAAGGCGCCAACCTCTATAAGCTTATAGACATTATGATAGACGAGGGTGAGCGCGCGCTGCGGCTTACGCCGGAGCTTTTGCCCGTGCTTAAGGAAGCGGGCGTTGTGGATAGCGGCGGAAAGGGCCTTGTTACCATACTGCGCGGCTTTAAGATGGTTATAGACGGGGAGGACGTTGACGAATACGTTCTTGCGCCGCAGATGCAGGATACCGCAGGTATAGCGGGCGGCGAAGAAGGCGCGGATCTTGAAGCGCTTGACGATATAGAGTTCGGCTATTGCACGG
>CABSAH010000111.1 GCA_902475645.1 uncultured Christensenellaceae bacterium
AACTGGGGCTACTGCGGCACGGATAATTATTATAAAAGCGCGGATATGCTTATAAAAAAGCTGGTTGAATGCGTTAGCAAGGGCGGCAATTTCCTTTTGAACATAGGGCCGGATGCGAACGGCGCAATACCGCCGCGCGCCGCGGAAACGCTGGAGGAGATAGGCCGCTTTATGCGCCTAAATTCGCAAAGTATATACGGCTGCACCAAAAGCACCGTGCCCAAGCCTGAATGGGGCCGCATAACGCAAAACGGCAACGTGCTTTATCTGCATATATACGAAAACACGCTCGGCCCGCTGCCGCTTTACGGCATTAACGCGCAGAGCATAGCCTCCATACGCCTGCTTTATGACGGGCGGGAGATTCCGCTTTCGCATAGCTGGGTGCATAGCGATTATCCGGACATGGCCTTTGCCGACCTTGGGCCGGACCCCGCGCTTGTTGACGGGACGGATACGGTATTGAAGCTTACGTTGAAGGGGTGAACGCCATGCTTTCGGATAAATTAAGGGAATACTCATCGCGCAAGTACGCCGCGCGAAAGGATTGCATTGCAAAAAGCACAGCCGAAAAAATTTCCGCACATTCGGGCGATATGCGTACCGCGCTTGAATATATTTACGGCACGCTTCCGCTTGAGGATATTCGCCATGCCCCGTTTGAATGGATGGAGGAGGCCTGCGCCGCCGCACTTGATACGCGCGCGGAAAATCCATACGGAGCGGACATAGCGGAGGATATATTCGCCCAATACGTACTTTGCCCCCGCGCGAATAACGAACGCGCCCAGCGGCACAGAAGCTTTTTTGCGCAGCAGCTTAAAGGGCGGCTGCGGGGCAAAAGCATTGCGGAGGCGGCATTGGAGGTTAATCTGTGGTGCTGCGAGCAGATGACATACCATTCCTCCGACGACCGCACGGAAGGGCCCATAACTGCGTATCTTTCGGGCATGGGCCGCTGCGGGGAGGAATCGGCATTCGCCGTATGCGCGCTGCGCAGCGTGGGCATACCCGCGCGGCAGGTGTATTCACCGTGGTGGAGCCATTGCGACGATAACCACGCATGGGTGGAGGTATATACCGGCGACGGCTGGCATTACATGGGCGCGTGCGAACCGGAATACGAGCTTGACCGGGGATGGTTCACGGCGGCTTCGCGGCGGGCAATGCTTATACATTCGCGCGCGTTCAGCGATTATATATCAACGGGGCTTGCGGGCGAGGAATTGATAGAAAGCCGGGGCGGCGCGTATCTTTTTAATCAAACCGCGCGCTATGCGGATACGGTTGGGCTTAGCATATCGGTTAAGCATTCCGGTGTGCCCGCTTGCGGAGCCAAGATACATATTCAGCTATTGAACATGGCCGCGTACCGCGACATTGCCGTGCTGACTGCCGATGGCGGGGGACGCGCATATTTGCGCTGCGGCAAGGGCAGCGTGCATATAGCCGTTGAACACGGCGGCGCGTATTTTGAGCGCGACGTTGACACATCACTTTGCAATGAAATAATGTGCGAGCTTGGCGGCTTCGCGTCCGGCAGAATATCGGGCGTATTTAGTGCGCCGCAAAGCACGCCCGCCGACAGCCGACCTGCGGATAAGGCTAAGCAGGCCGCAATGAAGGCGGCAGCAACAAATGCCGAAGCCCTGCGCGAAAAGCGCATAAACGCATATTATGATGAATTCATATCGTCCCATGAATGTCCGTCCGATTGGCTGCCGTATATACGCGCGGCGCACGGCAACGCGGGCGAAATAGGCGGATTCCTGCTTGCGCAGGGTGAAGCGGATATGCCCTATGCGCTAAAGCTGCTCCAAAGCCTGAGCGAGAAGGATTTGCGCGATACGTCCGCAAAAACGCTTGCATATCACATGAAGCGCGCAATGCCGCACAGAATAGGCATGGACGAAAGCGTGTTTATAAACCATGTGCTGTGTCCGCATATAGGCACGGAGCCGATATGCGAATGGGACGCGGACGGGATAGCCGCCCTTGACGCCGAATCCGCCGCCGTTGCAAAATTAAGGCTAATTGGCACACCCGCAAGGCTTTCTCCCGTTACGGGTGCGGCGGAGCATATGCAAAACGGGCGATGGACGCGGGTGAAACCCGTACCGACAGGCACGGTTGAAATATCCGGCTCGGGGCTGAAGCAGGGCGAAGGCTGGGCGCTTGCGCGGCTTGAGGGCGGAGGATATGCGCCGCTCAATATGGGCGGGCTGCCGATTTGCATGGATATTCCCGCGGGCAAATACGCGCTTACGGCAACGAACAGGCTGCCGAACGGGAATCAGCAATATATTATTGATAGGTTTGAATTAAAAGAGGGCGAAAGCCTGCGTTTTGAGCTTGTGCGGCCAAGGGCAAAGCCAAACGAGCTGCTTGGGCATACTGCGCTGTGCGATGCGGCGATATACGATGAAAACGGGCGGGAGCATACGCTTGCATGCTTGTGCAAGGGCGGCGCGGCGCTTATTGCGTTTTTGCAGCCGGGCGGCGAACCGACGGAGCATTTTCTGAATGAGCTTTGCGATGCTTACGATAAGCTCAAACGCCATTGCCACGTTGTGCTTATAATGCCGCACATCGGCGCGTCAAGCCCCGCATACGCCCGCTTTGCCGCCAAGCACGGCGGCACGGATTCGCTTATAGACGCCGATTTTGTGCAGGAGCCGCTTGCGCGTGCGGTGTTCAAGGAGCCGGGCGATTATCCTCTGCTGCTTTTGATGGGCGAATATCCCGATTGCCGCTTTGCCTCGGCCGGGTATTCCGTGGGCTCGGTTGAGCTGATAGCCAAGCTTGCCGCGCTGATGTGACGGGGCAGGGCAGACAGACCGATTTTTTAATATTACATTTCCGGCCTTTGCCCCAAAACGGCAAGGGCTTTTTATATATGGATTCTCAGTGGCCGACAGCGGGTGCTTTTTGCGTTAACTTGACTATTTTTGGAACTACCGTATAATGTTTATAATAACCTGTCTAAAAAACAAATTAACAAAGGTATTTATAACTATGAACAAGGAATTATCGTATGCCGCAAGGCGATTATGGGCGAAAAAAGGAAGAAAAGGAAATGCACAATGGCTGCCGCTTATTACGCACATGGAGGACAGCGCCGCAGTGGCAAGATACATATGGCGTAACTGGCTGGGGCAAGGGGCAAGGCAAAACATAGCGCAATGCTGCGGCTGCGATGAGGGAACGGCTGAAATGCTTTTCGTGTTTATAATGGCCGTGCATGATATAGGCAAGGCAACGCCGCTGTTTCAGGCAAAAAGCTCATTGGGCTTTAAGGAAAGCGACGCGGATGAACGCATACGGGAGGAACTGATAAATGCGGGCCTGATGGTTGAACCGTATGAATACTTCAAACAGGCCGACCTTTCGCCGCACGCATTGGCGGGGCAGATTTATCTGGAAAGCATAGGCTGCAAGCGCAGCATAGCGGCCATAATAGGCTCGCACCACGGAAAAACGCCGTCATCAACTCAATTACGAAGCGGAAAAATAGAGTGCTGCGAAGAAAACTATTACATATCTGATGAATATAAGGACGCTTGGGAAAAAGCAAGGCGGGAAATATTGGATTATGCGCTGGAAATTTCGGGCTTTGCATCGCTTGAAGCTGTTCCCGGGGCGGATGTTGTAGCGCAGGCGGCGCTTTCGGGGCTTGCAATAATGGCGGACTGGATAGCAAGCAGCGAGGAATATTTTCCATATATAGGCATTGATGAGATGATGCAGCCCGGCATGGGTAAAAGCAGGCTGAAGGCTGCCGAATGTAAGCTTGAATTCCTCAAAACGGCATGGCAAAGCGAAAATTGGCAGGTAACGCCTGAATTATTTAAGGCTCGCTTCGGCTTTGCGCCGCGAACGCTGCAATTAAGCGCCGCGCAGACTGCGGCGGGCATTGCGGAGCCGGGCATATTCGTGCTTGAAGCCCCGATGGGCGTTGGCAAAACGGAGGCCGCGCTTGCCGTGGCGGAAGAATTTGCGGCGGCCTGCGGACGCAGCGGGTTGTTCTTTGCATTGCCGACGCAGGCGACCTCAAACGGCATGTTTTCAAGGCTTATCAGCTGGGTAAATTCGCTTGACGGCGGGCGGCACTCAATTGAGCTTGTACATTCAAACGCGCAATTCAACGACGATTTCAGGAAGCTTGAACGGATAAAAAGCGAAAATGTGGATATGGACGACGGAACGGGCGCGGCGGTATTCCCATGGTTTAACGGGCGCAAAAAATCAATGCTTGCGGATTTCGTCGTAGGCACGGTTGACCAGCTGTTGCAGCTTGCCCTTAAACAGAAGCATGTTATGCTGCGCCACGTTGCGCTGCTGAACAAGGTTGTGATAATAGACGAATGTCACGCCTACGATGCATACATGAATGTATACCTTAAACGGGCGCTCAACTGGCTTGGAAGGTACAATGTGCCCGTTATACTGCTTTCCGCCACGCTGCCGACGGATAAGCGGAATGATTTGGTTAGGGCATATCTTAATAGTGAAGAAGCAATTCCGTCGCAGCAGGGCGACTATCCGCTTATGACGTATACGGATACGGGCAGCGTGCATCAAAGGCATGTTGAAGCGGGCGTGGCAACGCTGAATGTAAAAATAGAGAGGATATGCGAAGCCGAGGCGGCTGACAGGCTTTGCGACCTGCTGAGCGACGGCGGCTGCGCGGCCATAATTGTAAACACGGTAAAGCACGCGCAGGAGCTGGCACGCAGGTTAAAGGCAAGCTTCGGCGACGATGTTGCGCTGCTGCATTCCCGATTTACGGCTACGGACAGAATAGCAAAGGAGAACATACTCCGCACTCAGCTTGGCAGGGGCGGCGCCGGCTCCGACCGTCCGCACAGGCTAATAGTGGTAGGCACACAGGTTATAGAGCAATCGCTGGACATTGATTTTGACGTTATGATAAGCGAGCTTTGCCCTGTTGACCTATTGCTTCAGCGCATGGGGCGGCTGCATAGGCACAGCAGAACACGCCCCGATAAGCTAAAGCAGGCGAAATGCTTTGTGCTGAAAAACGATGACGGCAGCATTGACAAAGGCTCCGCGGCGGTGTATGGTGAATATATGCTTATGCGCACGGAAGCAATACTGCCCAATGCTATAAACATACCCGACGATGTATCGCATTTAGTGCAAACTGTGTACGGCAATGATGACGGAATTATAAGCCATTCGCTTGAACGGTATGAAGCGGCCAAAGAAGAATGGAATAACTGCATAGAGATAAAGGAAAGACGGGCAGAGGCATTCAGAATAACCAAGCCATGGCCCGGATTTAGATACAGCATAGTGGGATGGCTGGACGATGCTATGAATGACGCGCAGGGCGAGGCCACGGTTCGGGATACCGATGAATCGTTTGAGGCGATTCTTATAAGGCAAAGCGCGGACGGGACGCTGCATTTACTTTCAAACGGTATGCCTTTACCCGCAAAGCCGGATGACGCCACGGCAAGGCTCATTGCACGCGAAAGCATAAGGATGCCGCGCGAGCTTTGCGCACCTTATATAATAGACAAAGCCATTGATTATATAGAAAAACAGGCTTCAAAAGCCGTTGGCGGTTGGCAGGCGTCGCCA
>CABSAH010000112.1 GCA_902475645.1 uncultured Christensenellaceae bacterium
CTGCCCAGCACGCTTTTTTCCGCCTCCAGCGAATGCGGGGGAGTCCTTGCTTCCACTTTTATCTTTCCACCTTTAATGTGTTGCTCTCAGGGTATAAATCAGTTGTTCTGGGGCAGGGGGAGAACCTCGACCTCGAACTTTGCGTCCGCGTTTTCGTAAAGGTGCGCGGTAACGTTCAGCTTGCCAAGCGCCTTTATGGGCTCGTCAAGGCGGATTTTTTTCTTGTCCACGTCAAGCCCGTGCTGCTCCTTAAGGCCGGCGGATATTTCCGCCGCGCCTATTGAGCCGAACAACCTGCCGTTTTCGCCGCACTTGGCGTATACCTTAACGTTCAGCCCGTTCATGCCGGCGGCAAGCTCCTTGGCGCGCTTGCGCTGCATTTCAAGGCGGTGCGCATCGGCCTGCTTTTTTATATTGGCGGCGTTGATGCTGCTTGCGTCGCCGGGAAGGGCCAGCTTGCGCGGTATAAGGAAATTGCGGGCGTAGCCGTCGTTTACCTCAACTATGTCGCCTGCCTTGCCGGTACCCTTAACGTCCTTTTGCAGAATTACTTTCATATTTATAAAACCTCCTGTCGGTTATTTCACCGTTGCTTTTATTAAGAGCGCGAATAATCCACGCCTATTTCATCAAGATAAGAGTAAATGCTTTCCGTCAGCTTGTCAACGGCCTGCGCAACGTCGGTATCCTTTAATTGCGCGCCCGCAACCGCCAAATGCCCGCCGCCGCCAATGCGTTCCAGTATAAGCTGAACGTTGATTTGCCCAAGGCTGCGCCCGCTTATGTTCACTCCGCCGGGCGTTTCCGCCAGCACGAAGGAGGCCTGTATGCCCTTTATGGAAAGCAGCGCGTCCGCCGCCTGCGCGGCTATGAGCATATTGTTGGGCATATCCTTGTGGCAGGTGGAAATGGCTATGCCGCCATCCATTATGGTTGCGTTTTCAACAACCTTTGCGCGGTTGCGGAACGTTGTCATATCATCCTGATACATAAGCTTAACCATGCTTGTATCCGCGCCGCTGCGCCTTAGGAAGCCCGCCGCCTCGAAGGTTCTTGCGCCGGTATTTATGGCAAAGCTCTTTGTGTCCATTGTCATGCCCGCAAGCAATGCGCTTGATTCAAAGGGCGTGGGCTTTAACCCGTCCGCAAAATACTGCATTATCTCCGTAACCATTTCGCAGGCGGAGCTTGCGCCCGCTTCATAGTAGTTAAGCGTAGGCACGCTCAGCGAATCCACGGGGCGGCGGTGATGGTCTATTATAACGGTCTTTGCCGCCCTTGCGTAAAGCTGGGGCGAAAGCACGGAGCTTGTGCGCTGGGTATCGACAACTATAAGCGCGCTTGTGGGGCGTATCATTTGCAGCGCCTGCTCCACCGTGCGCACGCAGTCGTGATACTGCTTGCTTTCCGCCATGCTGCCAAGCGCCCCTTCTATTGTTGCGTTGGATTCATCCAGCACAATGTAGCCGCGGCGGTTTACGCATTGGGTAAGGCGCATAAGCCCGAGCGCCGCGCCTATGCAGTCCATATCCGCATTCTTGTGCCCCATTACGAACACCGCATCCGAATTTTCCATAAGCTGCCGCAGCGCCTTTGCAAAAAGCCTTGCCTTAACGCGGGATTGCCGGGTTAGGGCTATCTGCTTCTGCCCGCCGAAGAAGGTATAATTCGTGCCGCGCTTTACAACGGCCTGGTCTCCGCCGCGGCCGAGCGCAAGCTCCATTGCCTGCCTTGCGGATTCGTCGCTGTGCGCAACCTGGCTTTCCGCGCCAACGGCTATCGAAAGCGTGACCATCTGCTCCGTGCCGGTATCCACGGCGTGGGCAAGCTCCAGCAGCTTGAACCGCTCCTTTTCAAGCTGCTCCATGTACTTGGCTTCAAATATAAGGAAGAAGCGCGCGCTTTCGTAGCGGCGGTATGTGCCCTGAATGGAGGCGGCAAGCTTGCTTACAAGGCCCTCCACCTCAGAAAGCACGCTGTTGCGCTGGAATTGCTTATCCGCGCTCAGCTCCTCGTAATTATCAACGTATATAAGCGCCACAACGGGCATTCCCTCTTCATAAAGGCGGGTGTAATGCAGCGCCTCCGTCCTGTCCAGCCAATACTGGAATGTAAGCTTCCTTGCGGAGGGATGCTCGCGCCTTACGGGGCTGCACATTATTTGATACGCCCTGCCGTTGAATTCAAGCGTGGTAGCCTGCGCGGGCGAATGGATATCAAGCGTGGGTATTATGCGCCTTATGTCGCGCCCGGGGTATATTTCCTCCATGGCCTCGTTGGACCATATTATGCGGCCCGAATCATCGAATATAAGCGCGGGAACGTCAATGGTGTTTATTATGGCGGAGGCGGCGGACGAGTTTTCAAGGAAAATATCGTCGCATTCCTGCCTTAGCTGCCGCCAGCGCGCGCCTATTATAACCATGCCTATGCCAAAGCATGCCACAACGAGCGCCGCCGCCAATATACCCACCCAAAGCGGCTTTATAAGCAGCACCAGCGCCGCCGAGGGCGCAAGCGCCGCCACAAGCAGCGGTATCAGCGCGGCATACGGTTTCTTTTCCATAAGCGTATCCTTTCCTGTTTACGCAGCCAAGCTCCCTCCCCCGGGTCACTTGGTCTTTTTATTGTTCGGCACAAAGTGCGTGCGCGTTTTTAATATCCTGTCCAATAAGCCAACTATTGCCAGTATGTTTTCGCGGTACGGTATAAGCACCGTAAGCAAATATATTATCGTCCGCTTTGCCTTGCTGCCGGGGCGGCCCAAACGGGTGCCGAAATCAAGATAGCAAAAGCCCATGAGCGCAAGCGGGGCAAGCACAACGTGCTGCGCGGCTTCAACCACGCTTTCGGCGTTGTTAAGCTTCATTAAAAGCGCAGCCAGCGCGCCGAGCACGGCGGCGGTGGCGGCATATGTATAGCTTTTTGAAAGCTGCCAAAGCGGCATGGGCATCATCGGCCTAAGCTCCCTGCCCGCGCGCCGCGCAAGCAGGCGGGCTATAAGCGTATCGATAAGGGTGAACAGCATGGCTGCGGAGCATATGAAGCGGATAACAATTCTGCCCGCCATTTCTTCATAGAGCACAAGCCCCGTGCGCACATAGCTAAGCTTATCCTCCGCAACGCCCGCTGATTGAGCCAATGCGGTAAATTCGGATCCTAATGCGGAAATGAAGGAGCGTATGGCGTGGAACGGCTCCTGCCCTTCAAGTATGCTGGGCAGACATATATAGGCATAAAGCCCTATGCCCATAAGCAGCGCGCCGAGGCACACCGCCACGCGCCACGGCTTTTTATTGTATATAACATAGCCTATTACGGCGGAAGCGGGAAGCGCCGCGCCGAGCGTATACGGCAGCGCGGCTGCGCCGGGAATGAAATACGCCGCCAATGCAAAGGCGGCAAACGAAGCCGCGCCGGCAGCATAGCCCCACGCGCCCAGCACAAAGCCGAGAAACGCAGGCGCAAGCACGGCGCCGAGTCCGCTCAAAGCACAAAGCGCGCCCATTACGGCGCCAAGCAGTAAGCCTATAACAATACCCCGCAGTGCGGGAGCCTTTTTTGTATCCAAACCAATCCTCTGGCGGCGGATGCAATACCGACGCCTACTTTATAATATAGATATTACATTATAACCTTTATTGCCGCCGAGGGCAACCGAAAACATGCGCGAAGCGCGATATGCGGATAAAATATGTAGATTATGTAAATTAAGCGCGGTTTGTTTGCGGCGGGGGCGGCAGGTGTGATATTATATCAGGGAGATTCTGCATACGCAGGACGAACGGAGGATTATAACGCATGAAAAAAATCATTGCTGCGCTGCTTACGCTTATAATGGCGACGGCGCTTTTTGCAGGATGCGGTCAGGATAACGGGGAGGTCGATCTTCCCGTAAACGTGGGCAGCACAACGCCCAAGCCGCAGGATAGTGACGACCCCGGTCAAAGCCAGACGCCGGGCGCCGCCCTTACGCGCGCCCCGCTCGGCGGCACGGGCATGATTGCCGCGGGCAGCATACACAACGTAGGCCTCAGGACAAACGGCACAACCGTTTCCGGCGGGCATGACCAATACGGCCAGCGCAGGATAAGCGACTGGAAGGACATTGTGTTCGTTGCGGCCAACAGGAGCGGCACAATAGGCGTAAAGGCGGACGGCAGCGCCCTGTTTGCGGGCGAAATGAACGGCAGCGAGGCCGTTTCGGGCTGGAGCAACGTATACATGGCGGCCATGGGCGGCGATTTTGCCGTTGCGCTGCTTAATGACGGCACGGTAGTCGGCACGGCCGGCGCGCCCGATGTTTCCGCATGGAGCGACATGGTATGGGTTGCGGCGGGCGAAGGCTTTGCAATAGGCTTAAAGAGCGACGGCACGGTTGCGGCCACCGCGGGTGCGCCCGATGTTTCCGCATGGGCCAATGTTGTAATGATTGCCGCGGGCGCCGACCGCGCTGCGGGCATAACGGCGGACGGTAAGCTGATAGCCACCGTAAGCACAGCCGCCTTTGACGCAAACAGCGACTACACCGCGCTTGACATAGGCGCGGCGGGCATTGTTGCCGTGCGTGCGGACGGCAGCGTTGTTGCGGCCATGGAGGTTGAGGCGGACAACAGCCCCCTCGTATACGCCGATTCAAAGGACATAACCGCCGTTAAGGACGCCGTGAGCGTTGCCGTGGGCGATACCCACGCCGTTGTTATGGATAGGGCGGGCAATGCGTATGCATACGGCAAGAATACCGATTTGCAGTGCGACGTCGGCACGTTCAACCTTAGACCCTATGTTGAAAACGTGAACGGCGCAAGCTATGTGCGCGGAATAGAGATAGGCAGCACCGTTGAGCAGGCCAAGAGGCTGATAGCCCTGTTCACGGGCGCGGACAGCGTTGCCATAACCAAGGAGGACGGCAGCGAGGCCGCCGACGGCGACATTGCCGCAACGGGCATGAAGGCTGCGGCCAACGGCAGCGACATAGGCGAAATAGTAATAATGGGCGACGGTAACGGCGACGGCGCCGTGACAAACGAGGATTCCGCCCTTATAGACGCCGTGCTCACAAAGCAGAGCGACCTTAGCGGCGCAAAGCTGCGCGCATTGCAGCTTAGCCTTTCCTACGGCCTGCCCGCTCCCGAATGCCGCGCGGCGGATAAGAACACCATTGCCGCATATATCGAAGGCACGGGCAGCATAGATCAGTTCGGCAGGAGGGTAAGGGGTACCTATGCCGATAAGTTCAAGGCCGCATACGAAGCGAACAACGATACCGTGGGCTATATTGAGGTGCTCGGCACGAACGTAAGCTATCCCATAATGTTCGATAAGACGGGCAAATGGTACTATAACGACCATACCCCCGCCAAGGAAAAGGCCGAATCCGGCTCCGTTTATTCCTATTATTACGGGCGGCAGCATAACGACGTTATAACCGGCCACAACTCAAGACCTTCCGGCAGCATGTTCCATCAGCTTCATCATATTGAGGATTTCAATATGGGCAAATCGAACTGCGAGGAAAAGAAGTATTGCGGCAAGGAGCTCAGCAATCTGCCCGATTTGAAGGTGTATTCCGAGCGCGTGTGGGACGTGTATCTCTATGGCG
>CABSAH010000113.1 GCA_902475645.1 uncultured Christensenellaceae bacterium
TAAAATAGATTTTTAGGAGAGATACATATATGAAGCTTGGTGTGGTGGGTCTGCCGAACGTTGGCAAAAGCACGCTTTTCAATGCAATAACAAAGGCCGGTGCGCAGGCGGCCAATTATCCGTTCTGTACGATAGAGCCAAACGTAGGCTCCGTTGCCGTGCCGGATGAGCGGCTGGATGTGCTCTCAAGCATGTATAATCCCGAAAAGTACACGCCCACGACAATAGAATTCGTGGATATAGCCGGCCTTGTGCGCGGCGCATACAAGGGCGAGGGGCTTGGCAACAAATTCCTTTCCCACATACGCGAGGTGGACGCGATAGTTCACGTTGTGCGCTGCTTTGAGGATGAAAACATAGTTCATGTGGACGGCTCCGTGGACCCTGCGCGGGACGTGGAAACGATAGGCATAGAGCTTATATTTGCCGATATTGAAACGGTTGAAAAGCGCATGGAGCGCACGCGCAAGGCCGCCAAGGGGGATAAGCAGCTTATGGCGGAGGTTGAGCTGCTGGAGCGGGCAAAGGCGCATCTTGAAGCGGGCAAGCCCATACGCACCATGCAGGCGGACGAAAGGGAGAGGGAAATGCTGAAGGGCATGTTCCTTTTGACCACAAAGCCCGTTATATACGCCGCCAATATTTCGGAAAACGACATAGGCAAGGCCGAAAACGCGCTTGTGGACGCGCTGAAAAAGGCCGTTGCGAACGAAAACGCGGAGGTAATAACCATATGCGCGCAGGTGGAGGAGGAAATTGCCGAGCTTTCACCCGAAGAAAAGCAGGCGTTTATTGAAGAACTGGGCATAGGCGAAAGCGGCCTTGATAAGCTTGTAAAGGCGTGCTATAAGCTGCTTGGGCTTATAAGCTACCTTACCGCAGGGCCAAAGGAGGTGCGCGCATGGACGATAGAGCGCGGCACAAAAGCTCCGCAGGCCGCAGGCAAGATACATACGGACTTTGAGCGCGGCTTTATACGCGCGGAGGTTGTGCCGTTTGAAACGCTAAAGGAGCTTGGCAGCATGGCCGCCTGCAAGGAAAAGGGCCTTATCCGCAGCGAGGGTAAGGATTACGTTATGCAGGATGGCGACGTTGTGGTATTCAGGTTCAACGTGTAAATGCGGAAATAACAAACGCTCCTTCGCACGCGGAGGAGCATTTTTTATTTTAGCCTATCTTTTTTTATAAACGATAAGCTCCGGATTTTTACCGCCCTTATCATATGTGCAGACGAGCAGGAAATCCATGCTTGCCGCTATGCCAAAGCAGCGGTCGCCGCCGTATTCGCATTCCAGCTCATTGCCAAGATATGTGGCGTTATCATCAAGGAGCTTCACGGCTTTCCCGTTGGGAAGGCGATATTCAAAATTGATGTATCCGCCCACAAGGGCATTCAGCCTTTCAACCTTAGGCATCCCTTCAATATGCAGCGCGTTAAACTCGCCTATCAGCTTTTGCTTGTATTCCTCAAATTTTTCGGCGCCGCCGAGGTATTTATACTGCTTCCAGTAATTCAGCTTTGGCAGCGTTTCCTTCATGTATTGGCGCGCCTGCTCCGAAGAAAGGCTCTCTCCCGCCATGTTCCGCACGCAAACCTCTATTAACTCATCCATATCGTGATACATATATTCGCCGTCGGCATAGCACCATTTGCAGTATTCCTCATTAAAAATACCGTCCGTTTCCCTGCTGATATCGGAATCCGTAAGCGGCATGCCGCAGCACTGGCAAATAAGCTGCCTTGGCGAGCCGAGAAGCGTATTGATTGAAACATCAAACAGCCTTGACAGCAGCTTCAGCGTTTCCGTGTTCGGCGTGGTTTCGCCGTTCTCCCAGCGCGAAACCGCCTGGCGGGTAACAAACACCTTTTCCGCAAGTCCGTCCTGCGACATACCGTTCCGCGTCCTTAGCTCAAATATAATATCCTTTGTATCCATAGAATAATCACCTCGGCATTATTATAATTCAAACCCGCCGATAACAACAAGCAACTCACCGTTGCTGAAAACCGCAAATCGGCAGCCGCTCCGGCTTAAAGGCCGTTATTGCCTATAAGCGATGCCCTCGCCCCGAATGCATCATAAAAGGCGTATATTGTCCCAATTAGGATATTCGGCGCGTTTTATGAGGATTTCCCCGCTTGATGTGCGCGAATCGTATCCATATAATGTAAAGCTATAAAAAATAGGGGTCGGAAGGATTTTTATGACCGATATAATCGCGCGGCGGCAGTTTGCGCCGCTTTACATTTGGCTGGATATTGCGTTTCTGGCCGTATTTTTGAGCCTGCTTATTTGGAAGAAGAAATACATGACCGTAATGGTCGGCCTTGTTATGGGCGTGGTGTATATGCTGGTTGATTACGGCATATTCCATATTGTGTGCCAATGCCGCACCATAACCGAAGGCCACAGCTTGTTCTGGGTGCTGCTTTGGATGTCCATGAGCTATGGCTTTACGAATTTTACATGGATATGGCTGTGCCTATCTAAAGATGAGCATCTGCTTGAATGGACGCTTTTAATATTGAGCTGGTGGTTCTGCTGCCCGCTTTTAACGCAAACGTTCGTATCCGGAGCCGTAATAGTCATTCAGCGCACAACCGCCGCATACCACGGCTACATGGCCGCAATACTGTTTGTGGGCTACCTTGGCGCAATATGCTATAATCTACGGCAAAGCGCACCGGAAAAGCGTATGCGGCTTGCATGGCTTTTTGCCATAGGCGTTGCCGTGCAGCTTGGCTGGGAGGCGGGGCTGCTGCTTGGCGGCATACGCAGCGCGGGCTTTGCCACGTTCGGCGAAAAAATGCGCACGCTTGTTATCAATTCGCTGCTGGAAACAAACCTCGGCATGCCGTATGTATACTGCATTTTCATCGCCTATTCCCGCCGCTTTACGGAGCGCCTTGAGCGCAGGGAAAGCCCGCTTTCTTCGTTTACGCGGAAAATAACCGCGGACGCGTAATATAAACCATAAACGCAGTGCATTTGCACTGCGTTTACCATATGCTGCATACATTCCGCGCTTCCCGCGCCGCGCCTTAATAATTAACGGCAATGCGGGAATCGGTTCGGTATTCCGTTCATTTGGCGGTGGGGTCGTTTATAACGCCCATGAACAGCGGCGTACTGCCCTTGATGATATATATGAACGGGCGGTCGAGTATCAGCTCCGCATTGTCCTGCGGCATACCCGCGCCGCAATAATCTATCTGCGTAAACGCGCTCGCCTCCACGCCCACCTCGTCTATGGCAATGTAGGTTTCCTGCTTAACGGCGGATATGAACGCCGCGCGGTCGCTTATGCCCGAAAAATCGGCATCCTCCGAATCAAATGCCTTCTCCATGCCCAGCGACTTGAGCGCATCCATAAGATTGAACTTGGACGTGAATTCAAACTTGGGTATGCTGAACGTTACCATGCCGTATCCGTTGGTTTCGCCGGTGAGTATTTCCTCAAGCGTTTCGGGGGAGGAGAGTATATCGTCCGTGCTTACGCCCTCATCCGGCAATATGAACCACATTGAGCCGAAGTTCTTCATGCTTACCATGGATGCGGTGTAGTTTTCCCCGCGCATAAAGCCCTGATTCTTTATGGCGTTCATAAAGCTGCACGTCACCTTATCGCCGTTTGCCTTGGTGAATGTGCCGTCCGCGGTGCTGTTCTTATCAAACCTGTCCGTCCATTCGTCCTTCAGGTACAGCGTATTTATAATGCTAAGCATCGTTTCCGGGTCAAGCTCCATTTCGGGCGCAAGCGTGCCGTTGGTCTTTTTCTTTATCCATTTGGTCATGGCGTCGGCGGTTTTTTGGCTTGTAAAGTCCGCGCCGAACACCTCCGCATAGAATTGCTTTGCGCAAACATCAAGAAAATCCTGATTGTAATTCACCTTTGCGCCGTCGTAATTATCGCTCAGCCAAAGCGAATCCGCCAGCATAAGCTCCGCCTTGCCGTCGCGTTCGCGCGATGCTATCATGCGGTACATATTGCCGCACTGCTCTGCAAGCGTATTTGCGTCGTTCATGCCAAGCAAATTCAGCATTTCTTCTGCGGTTTTGCCGTTTGCGCCCTGCGCCGCCATTGCAAGCGCATAGTATAGGCTGAACGGCGAATAGTTGGCGTTTTTGTCCGTCCCGTTCAGCACCTTGCCCGCGCTTTTTGCGGCAAACGCGGCCATGGCGCCGTATGTGCTTTCGTCAACGCCCATCGCTTCGCGCTGCTCGCTCCATTTTTCAAAGCTCAACACCTTCACGTTTTCAACCTTATTAAGCTGAGTCGGCGCGGCATTGCCCCTTGCGCTCCCATCGCCCGCAGGGCAGCTTATTACGTTGCCGTCCGCGCAGCCTAAGCACAGCAGCATACCCGCTGCAAGTATAAACGCGGCAAATCTTTTCATGATGCTTCCTCCTTTTTCCTTTCTGTTATATAAACGTTTTATGCCGCATAAAGGTTGCGGCATAATATCGCATAAATATAAATAGCTACAAAAAAAGGGGCGGCGAACCGTCCCTTTATACTGCGCAAGCTTATTATTTGTTCAGCTCGTTATACTGCTTTATGGCCTTTGCCAGCAGATCCATTGCGCGCTCGATATCCTCGCACTTTAATACGTATGCAAGGCGCACCTCGTTCACGCCGTGGCCGGGCGTGGCATAGAAGCCGTTGCCGGGGGCATACATTACGGTTTCGTTATTGTCGCTGAACTCGGTAAGCAGCCATGTCTGGAACTTATCGGTATCGTCAACGGGCAGCTTGGCCATTACGTAGAACGCGCCCTTGGGCTCCTTGCAGACCACGCCGGGAATCTCCAGCAGCTTACGATAAATGGTATCGCGGCGGCGGCGGTATTCATCGCGCACCTCGTCAAAGTATTCGCTGCCAACGGTGTACAGCGCGGCGGAAGCTACCTGGTCAAGCGTGGCAACGCTGAGGCGGGCCTGGCAGAACTTCATGGCGTTCTGCTGAAGCTCCTTATTGCGGGTTATCATGCAGCCTATGCGGGCGCCGCACGCGCTGAAGCGCTTGGATACGGAGTCTATTATAATGGCGTTCTCGTTTATATCCTCAAACTGACCTATTGTTTCAAGCGGCTCGCCGCCGTATACGAATTCGCGGTAAACCTCGTCGCCTATAAGGAACAGGTTATGCTCCTTGGCAATGTCCGCCATCAGCCTAAGCTCCTCGGGAGTAAGCACGGTTCCGGTGGGGTTGCCGGGGTTGGTGAACAGTATCGCGCGGGTATGCTCGTTTATAAGCGGCTCTATGCGCTCGCGTATGGCAAACTTGTAGCCTTCCTCCGCATGGGTGGTCAGCGGGCGGATGGTTGCGCCGGTAGCGCGGACGAACGTGTTGTAATTGGGATAGAAGGGTTCGGGTATTATTATTTCGTCGCCGTCATCCAGTATGCAGTTGAGCGCTATGGTCAGCGCCTCGCTGCCGCCGGTGGTTACGAAAATGTCGTTGGCGGCATAGTTGATGCCCAGCCTTTCATAATAGCCCTGAACGGCCTTTATCATGTCGGGTATTCCGGGGGAGGGAGCGTATTCGAGCA
>CABSAH010000114.1 GCA_902475645.1 uncultured Christensenellaceae bacterium
ATTTTTTCATATAAAAAACTCCCGTATGCATTTCATATCCTATTGATATGCCGCACGCGGGAGAAAAAATGCCATTTATTGTTATCTTATATCATCAAGGAACGATTCGCCGGCCTTAAACGGCTTGCCCGTAATATGCTCGGCTATCGTGCAGCCTATGTCCGCAAATGTTTTGCGCGTGCCTATATTCACGCCCTGCTTCATGCCCTTTCCCCATGCTACAATGGGTATATGCTCGCGGGTATGGTCCGTGCCGGGGTACGTCGGGTCGCAGCCGTGGTCGGCAGTTATTATCATTAAATCGCCCTCATGCATTTGTGCCATAATATCGGGCAGTCTTTTGTCGAAATATTCAAGCGCCCCGGCATAGCCCTCAACGTTGTTGCGGTGGCCGTAAAGCATATCGAAATCAACAAGATTTGTGAATATGAAATCCGCCCTGCCGTCCTTAAGCAAATCAATCGTTGTCTCTATGCCGTCGTGATTGTTCTTAGTGTGGTTGATAAGGCCAAGCCCGCGCTTGCAGAATATATCCTCTATTTTGCCTACGCCCGCCGTAACATAGCCCGCCGCGCTGAGCGAATCGAGTACGGTTTCGCCCACGGGGGGTATGGCATAGTCCCGCCTGTTTTCGGTGCGGGTATATTTGCCGCTGCTGCCCACAAACGGCCTTGCTATAACGCGGCCCACAAGCTCGTCGCCAACCAGTATCTCGCGCGCGGCCTCGCAGCAGCGGTAAAGCTCATCAAGCGGAACCACGTCCTCATGCGCGGCTATTTGGAACACGCTGTCCGCAGAGGTATATACTATAAGCTTGCCCGTTCTGACATGCTCATCGCCAAGCACCTGTATTATCTCAGTGCCCGAAGCAACTATGTTGCCAAGCGTGCCGCGCCCGGTGCGGCGTTCAAATTCGTCCATCACTTCCTTGGGGAAGCCGTTTGGATACGTTCTGAACGGCGGATCCATTATTACGCCCGCCATTTCCCAATGGCCGCTTGTCGTATCCTTCGCCTTTGTTTTTTCCTCGCTTTTGCCGTAGCATCCCCTTGGAGCGTCAGCGGCGGGCAGCATTGAACCCGCAATATTGCCAAGCCCAAGCGCAAGCATATTGGGAATATTCATATGCGTGCGGTCAAAAATATGCCCGAGCGTATGGGCGCCCTCGTCGCCGAACTGTGCGGCGTCCGGAAGATAGCCTATCCCTACGCTGTCGAGCACTATAAGCGTTGCTCTTTTTTTCATTTCAGGTCATTTCTCCAGCTTATTGTTTTTAAGGTGGTTCATGTTTATCTTTAGCCTTATGCGCGTATGCTCCGCAATCATGGTAATGTATTCCTTATTGGTCGGGCAGCCCTTGTCCCCGTTAACGCTGTATCCGAAGAACTGATACTGCATTTCCATATCGCCCCTTAACCACGCCGCATTTATGGCATAGCGTATGTTTCGTTCAACCGCCTTAGCATTTGTATTATACATCTTTGCAACCGCCGGGTAAACATCCTGCGTCAATCTTAACTGGCTTTTCACACCTTTTTCAACATACATCTTTATGCACGACGCAACGTATACAAATCCGTGATGCTGTGCGGCCAAGCCCATCATGGTTAGGTATTGGACAATTATATCGTCGCAGTCAAGACAGCGCATGTGCGTTGCATCAAGCAGCGTAACCGTATCCCTCAATCCGGTGTTCTGCACAACGCCCATCAGCTCGTCCACCCTCTGCGCAATCAGCACCGGTGCGCACGGCATGGCTATCACATATGAAAAGCCCGCGGCCTGCGCCATGCGTATGGCTTCGTCCGTATAAAGCGCGGATATGCCAATAAACACCGTGCCCTTACCCTTGCCCATTGCTTTTATCCTGTGCAGAAGCTGGCTTCCGTCGTACTTTGGCATGAGCATGTCTACTATGGCCACATCGGGCTTGTTGCCATATTCAAAAAAGTGCAGCGCTTCGTCCGCGGTTTTCAGCTTGCCCATAACTATATAGCCGTACTTTAGGAAACGGCTTTCAAGCTCCCTGCTGAATCTTTCGTTATCGTTTATTATAACAAGCCTTCGCCTTTTCATCGCACACTGCCCCTTGACCATACAATGTTTCAAGCCTGCTTTTATGATAACCTATCGGACGGTCGTATACAAGGCAATTTTTGGATGTTAGCCGTCTGTATCTGGTAGAATTTTGTCGAATTATGTAGTATTTATGTTTAGCGTGCAAAAAATGATAATTTATGGCGTCTTATCCGCGCATATGCTCATACATCCAATAGGCGTAAATTCCGTATCCCTTCGTGGGGTCGTTTATGAACACATGGGTAACGGCCCCAACCAGTTTCCCGTTTTGAAGTATGGGGCTTCCGCTCATCCCCTGCACTATTCCGCCCGTATGCTCCAGCAGCCTTTTATCCGTAACCTTAACCACCATGCCCTTGCCGTCGGATGCACTTTGTTCAAAAAGCTTTATTATTTCGCATTCGTATTCAACCGTAATGCCGTCCTCAAGGCCGGTTAAAAGCGTGGCCTTGCCCGTTTCCACCTCGTCGGGATAGGCAAGCGCAACGCCCTCGGGATACAGCGCAGATGCATAGGGAGCATACATTTTGCCGAACACACCGTATTTTGTATTGCTTTCTATTGTGCCCAGCTTTTTGCTTACGGCGCTGAATGTTCCGCGCACCTCCCCGGGCAAGCCCTGCTCTCCATGCGTAACGCCCACTATCGAGGCTTCGCTAAGCTCGCCCCGCTTAGCCTCTATCACCGTACCTGCGTCGGGGTCGGTCACGGCATGCCCAAGCGCGCCGAAGCGCATTGAGCTCATCGTATAAAACGTCAGCGTACCTATGCCCGCCGTGCTCTCGCGCACCCATGCGCCCAGCAGCGCCTCGCCGTCCTTTATGCAGGGGTATACCGTGCAGTCAAATTCGCTCCCGCTGCGGCGTATCCTAAGGCATGCCCTGTCCCCCGCATTTTTTACCATTGCCGAAAGCTCGTTTATACCGTTTACCTCCGCGCCGTTTACGGCTATTATAGCATCGCCCGTGCGTATGCCCGCCTCCTGCGCGGGGCATCTGCGCCTTGCGCCGTCATCCACATTACCAAGGCCCACCACCAGCGCCCCGCTGCACCAAAGGCTTATCCCCACGGATGAGCCGCACGGCATAACATATATGTCATCGCGCACATGCACGTCCACGGTTTTTACGGTTATGCCGAACAGCTCCACCGAAAACCGCTTCACTTCGCCGTTTTTTGCGCTGCTCAGCCGTTCGGACAAATCGTTTGCAACGGCCACGCCGTCCCTATCCGTTATGCTGAACGGCGCAGGTATGCCACAAAGCTGCTCCGCGCCGCCCGCCTCGTCAACATATATATCGCCGGGCAAATCAAGCACCATATCCATGCCCGGAACGGCGTTAACGGCAAAAAGCAGCGCGCACAGCGCCGCACCGAGCAGCTTGACTATCGTTTTAACGGTTTTTTCCATATGCAGCACACCTCAAAAAAGCACCTTGGAGCAAACTCCATGATGCTTATTGTTTGATATGCCGCGCTTTACTATGCAGCGCCGCTGCTTGTAAAATTAAATTTAATCGGCAGTTTTTGCCTTGATTTTATCCGCGCGCGCAATAAGCTCCCGCGCATGGTTAAGCGCAGAGGGCGAATCGCTTTCCCCGTCCATCATGCGGGCAATGCGCTGCACCTTTTCATCGTCGTTAAGCTGCCGCGTTTCAACGAACGTATTCTTCCCGTCGTCGTATTTATGCACCAGCAGATGCGCATCCGCAAGCGCCGCTATCTGCGCAAGGTGCGTTACGCATATCACCTGATGCTTCTTAGCTATGCCAAGCATCTTTTCGCCCACCACCGCTGCCGTCCGTCCGCTTATGCCGGTATCTATTTCGTCGAATATAAGCGTTGGTACGCGGTCATTATCGGCAAAAATCGACTTGAAGCACAACATTATGCGGCTCAGCTCGCCGCCGGATGCAACCTTTTCAAGGGGCTTGAGCGGCTCGCCCGGGTTTGCGCTCAGCATAAACTCCGCCGCTTCGCGCCCGCCCTTGCGCGGTTCGCCGCCGGAAACATCGCTTAGCGCAACATCGAACATGGCCTTCTCCATGCCCAAATCCTTCAGCTCGTTGAGCACATCCAGCCTTAGCCTTTCACCCGCTGCGCGGCGTATTGCCGTAAGCTCATCCGCAGCCGCGTTGTATTCTTCTTTAAGCTTAGTGAGCTTTGCGTCCAGCTCGGCAGCAACCACCTCCGCATTTTCAAGCTCATCAAGCTTAGTCTGCGCGTTCTGCCCAAACTCCATCACGTCCTCAACGGTTCTGCCGTACTTGCGTTTAAGGTCGGATATCAGCTTCAGCCGCTGCTCTATCTCCTCCAGCCTTTGCATGTTGCTTTCAACGTTTCCGCCCATATCGCGCAGCGTAAAGCCAATGTCCTCCGCCGCGTAGTAAAGCTCCTCCAGTCTGCTGCTAATCGCTTCATATTCGCTGTTCAGCGCGGCAATATCCCTCATGCTGCGGCGCGCGGCATCCATTGCGCCCAATGCGCTGCCCTCCTCCGCCCCGCTCAGCGCCATATGCGCCGTTTCAAGCGCGGTGCGTATGCGTTCGGCATTGAGCAGCACCGTCTTTTCTGCGTTCAGCCTTTCCTCCTCGCCCGCTTCAAGCACGGCTGAGGTTATTTCGTCTATTTGGTAGCGCAGCATGTCCATTTCCCGCTCGCGCTCCCTTTCGGATGAAAAGCCGGAATTGCGCTTTAGCATAAGCTCATTGCGCCGTGAAACCATTTCGTCTATTTTTTCTGTTATGGGCAGCGATTCGGCCTGGCAATATGCGTCAAGATAGCTTATGTGGTTTTGAGCGTCAAGCAGCGCCTGATGCTCATGCTGGCCGTGTATATCCACAAGCGTGTCCGATACGCTTTTCAGCGCCGCCACAGGCACAAGCGTGCCGTTAACGCGGCAGGCATTGCGCCCCGATGCGCTTAATTCGCGCGAAAGTATAAGCTCGCCGCCGTCGCACTCTATGCCAAGCGAATCAAGCGCCGAATACGCCGTATCGCCCTCCGACAGGCTGAAAACGGCCTCCACCCTCGCCCGCGCCGCGCCGCTGCGTATAAGCTCACGGCTTGTGCGTTCACCAAGCACAAAGTTTACCGCGTCAATTATTATTGATTTGCCCGCGCCCGTTTCGCCTGTCAAAACATTGAAGCCGGGGAAAAGCTCAATCCCCAGCTTCTCAATAAGCGCAATATTTTCCAAATATAAACTACGAAGCATTTTCGCCCTTTTCCTATTTTTTAATCATCATGCCGAGCCTTTCAACTATTTCCGGCACAACCTTTTCGCTTTTTGCCGCAATAAAAATGGTGTTGTCGCCCGCCATTGTGCCGGCAATATCATCCCAATGCATTGAATCCACCGCTTCCGCCGCGGCGCTTGCGGAGCCGGAAAGCGTTTTAAGAATTATAAGATTTGC
>CABSAH010000115.1 GCA_902475645.1 uncultured Christensenellaceae bacterium
ACGCCCACTCCAAAGTCCACAGCGAAGCCGACTGCAACGCCCAAACCGACTAAGACTCCGTCCCCTACGGTGGAGCCGACAAAGCAACCGGAAAACACGGGCGGGAGCGAATCAAACAGCGGCGTGAGCAGCAACGATTATTTCTCCTCCGGCGGCGGATTCAGCGCGGATGAGCTTTTGCTTGTTGCACAGGTGGTTCAGGAGGAATCAAAGGGAAGCGGCGTTGAAGCCCGTGCGGCGGTTGCCAACGTAATATATAACCGAATCGCAAGCTCACGCTTTCCCGATAGCGTAAGCGGCGTAATATTCCAAAAGAATCAGTTCACAGTTGCAAGAGATGAGGATAAGCTGCGCGCGGTTGTGCCGGTAAGCAAAACCATTGAGGCCGTGAACCAGATATTCGTAAACGGAGACCGCTTTATGCCGGAAGATGTGCTGTACTTCCGCTCCTCAAGCAAGGGCACGTCGTGGAATAAAAGGGTGTATTATGCAACATTCGGAGGAAATTCCTTTTTCTACTAAGCATGGATATGCTTAAATAAACATAAAAAGAGCCACACTAATACCGCATTTTCATTTCTGAGGAAAGGCGGTATTTTTTATTTATGAAAGCCGTTATTATGGCGGGCGGGGACGGGAAACGCCTGCGTCCGCTCAGCTGCACCATGCCAAAACCCATGGTGCCGTTGCTGAACAAGCCCGTGCTTGGATATTGCATGGAGCTTATTAAGAAGCATGGCTTTGACGAGGCCATACTTACCCTGAGGTACCTGCCAAACGTTATACGCCGCTATATAGGCGACGGCAGCGCGTTCGGCATAAAGGCGGAGTGTGCCGTTGAGGATAAGCCGATGGGTACCGCGGGCGGGGTAAAGAACGCCCTGAAGCAGGTCGATGACAGCGTGCTTATAATGAGCGGGGACGCAATGTGCGACTTTGATTTGACTGATGCCATGCGCGAACACAGGCGCAGCGGCGCGGCGGCGACCATATTGCTGAAAAAGGTGAAGGTTCCCATGGAATACGGCGTTGTGCTGAAAGACAAAGACGGCTTCATAAGCCGCTTCATAGAAAAGCCTTCTGCTGCGGAAGTTTTCAGCGATCTTGTGAATACGGGCATATACATAATAGAACCAAGCGTGCTGGATATGGTACCTGAAGGCACGGAATATGATTTTTCAAAGGATTTGTTCCCGCGCATGCTGTGCACAGGCATGAAGATATTCGGATATGAGGCGGAAGGCTACTGGAGCGACATAGGCGACCTTACTCAGTATGCGCTCACACAGGCGGATATGCTAAGCGGGAAGTGTATATTCAAAACAGCAGCCAGGCGAACAAGGGAAGGCGTATATATAGAGGACGGAGCAAAGATATCCGAAAGGGCTGTGCTTGCGGCGCCGTGCTATGTTGGCAGCGATGCTGAGATTGGCGCAAAGGCATACTTCGGCGCGAACAGCGTTGCATGTACGGGCGCAAGGATAGACGAAAGATGCAGCGTAAAGCGGAGCACACTGCTGCCGAACGTGAGGCTTAGGGAAGGCGCTGAGCTGCGCGGGGCAATACTTTGCGAAAACGTGCAGGTGGGGCGCGACAGCGTAATATACGAAGGCGCGGTCGCGGGCGCCGGGAGCGACATAGGCGCGCGTTCGATAGTGGGCGAGGGGGTAAAGCTTTGGCCGTATAAGCGGCTTGAAGCGGAAGGCGAATACCGCGAAAATATAATATGGCGCGGAGACTGCGCGGCATGCGCGGAAGAAAAGCCGGAAGAGGGATATGCGGACAGGGAACTGAGTGCGGAGAAGGCGGCGCGTATAGGCGCGGCGTTCGCATCCACGGCCAAACTGCCGGCAGAGTTTGCAATAGCAACGGACGGCGCGCAGCAATGCGTTATGCTCAAATACGCCGTTATGGCAGGCATGGCATCTCAGGGTGTTGATGTATGGGATGCGGGTGTATGCTCGCGTTCGGCATTGAGCCACGCTATACGCGGCTATGCGTTCGACGGCGGCATATTCATAGTGCATCAGGAAGGCGAACGCCATATGGTAAGCATGGAGCTTATGGACGGGTTCGGCCTTGGCATCACAAATGAAACAAGGCGAAAATTCGTGAACGGCTTCCGCGAGGGCGACAGGCAGAGCGTTACGCGCAGCCGCCTTGGCATAATACAAAGGCTGAACGGCGTATCAAGGGCGTATGAAGCTTCGCTCAGGTCTAAAATTGGCCACGGCGCAGTAAATGAGGATAATGAGGCGTGCGTATTGATAGCGCACGACAGGCCGCTTTTTGACGCGGTGGCAAACGTGCTTATACGCGCGGGTATAGACGTGCGCTTCAGCGAGGATGCTGAGGACGCAAAGCTGCCCGCGCTCATGACGCGGCTCAAAGCGGGGCTTTGCATAGGCCGCGGCGAAAGCGGAATATGGGCAATAGCAAATGACAGGCGGCTGAACGAGGATGAAGTGCAGGCCGTATTGATGATTGCAGCGGCACGCTCGGGCCAGCGGGCGGAGGTAGTTGCGGCAGACATGCCGCAGGAATTATGTACGCTCATATCCACGGAAGGCGTTGAATTGATAAAGGCGCCGCGCGTAGGACATGGCATGGAGCACACGGCAATGGAACGCGGGCTTTGGCAGGATGAATTATTTGAGGCCGAGGCGGCGTCAATAAGGCTGTGCGCACTTAAACGCGAAGGCAAGCTTGATGAAATAATGGCTCTGCTGCCGGAAATAGCGAAGGAGCATGGCGAGGTAAAATGCAGCTGGAGGGAGATAGGCCGCGTGCTGCGGAGCCTTGTTGAAAGCGGACGTGATGAGGACATGGAACTGATAGAAGGCGTAAGGATAGCATCTGACGACGGCTGGGTGCTTGTGCGGCCGAACAAGGGGCTGAAAGGATGCAGCATACGGGCGGAGAGCTTCCGCGAGGAATACGCCAAGGAACTTTGCGATATTTACAGCGATAAAATAAAGGCCATATTGGCAAACGCGAACGATAAAGCTTGACCTATACGGCACGGCGGGCTAAAATAGCAAAGTATCATTTGCTTTTTTAGGAGGGCGCCGAGTGCTAAACATAGTATTGGTTGAACCTGAAATACCGGAAAACACCGGCAATATATCAAGGACCTGCTCGGTCACGGGTGCGCGGCTGCACCTTGTCAGGCCGCTTGGCTTCAGCGTGGATGATAAGCACCTGAAAAGGGCCGGACTGGATTATTGGCAGTATCTTGACATAACGTATTACGATTCTTTTGAAGAGGTGGAGGAGAAGAACCCCGATGCACGCTTCTTTCTCCTTTCCACCCATGCAACACGCTCCTATGCGGATGCTCAATACCGCGACGGGGATTTTCTGGTTTTCGGCAAGGAAACGGCCGGACTTGGCCCCAAGCTGCTTGAACGGCGCAGCGCGGACGCCGTGCGTATACCAATGCTAAGCAACCGCCGCTCGCTGAACCTTTCAAATTCCGTCGCAATAGTGCTATATGAAGCGCTCAGACAAATAAATTTTCCCAATATGCATTAGAAAATGGCATGTAACGGCACTATTGAAAAAGCCGGAGATAAAATATTCGTTCAAAAAGCTTGACATGCAGCCCGTATTATGCTAACATACATGATGCAGCGAAGATAACATCGCGGGGTAGAGCAGTCGGTAGCTCGTCGGGCTCATAACCCGGAGGTCGTAGGTTCAAGTCCTTCCCCCGCAACCATAGTATGTGGATGTAACTGATTATGGTTACATCCACTTTTCTTTTCGTGGCTTCTATGGCACGCGCTGCGGGCTTACGCAAAGGCTTGCTCGGGCTTTCGGTGGATCGTGTGAAAGGCACCCAACGGCAATGCCATTGCCGATTCATGGCAAATACCGTAAACCTGAATTGCCGCGTTCTGTGTTGTTGACGGGAAATAGGCATATGGCAGCATTAAACGGGACAATTTTGAAAGAAAATCCGAAAATAGCTTAAAAACAAGCGAAATACCGCTTGACACGGAGGGAATGATTGGGTACAATTAAATCTGCGTGTTCGTTAGGATCGGTGTTTTGCGGCCACAGCCCCGGAAGCTTAACTGCAATCTCAATGCGACGCGAACATTAAACTACCATAGGAGGAACGCCATGAAAACCTATATGGCAAAGGGCGAAAACCTCGAACGGAAGTGGTACGTTGTGGATGCAGACGGAATGGTGCTCGGCCGTCTTGCTTCTCAGGTAGCCGCTATCCTTCGCGGAAAGCATAAGCCCATATATACTCCCCACGTTGATACCGGGGATCACGTAATTATCATTAACGCCGCCAAGGTCACCCTGACCGGTCATAAACTTGACGACAAAAAGCATATCCATCATACCGGTTATCCCGGAGGATTAAAGGAAGTCAGCTATCGTGAGCTTCTTAACAAGAAGCCCGAATTCGCTGTTTACGAAGCTATTCGCCGCATGATGCCCAAGGGCCCCCTTGGCCGCCAGATGCTCACCAAGCTCCGCGTATACGCGGGTCCGGAGCATAACAACGCCGCCCAGAAGCCCGAAGTCCTCGTGCTTAAATAAGCGGGAAGGAGATTGAATTATGGCTATTATCACCCAGTATATCGGAACTGGCAGGCGTAAAAAGTCTGTTGCCCGGGTTCGTCTGCTCCCCGGTACCGGTAATATCACCGTTAACAAGAGAGAGCTTGATGATTTCTTTGGCCTTGAAACGCTTAAGATGATCGTTCGCGCTCCCCTTGAGCTGACCAACACCACCGCAAAGTTTGACGTTATCGTTAACGTTCACGGCGGCGGCACCACCGGCCAGGCCGGTGCCATCAGGCACGGTATCTCCCGCGCGCTGATCGTTGCCGATCCCGAGCTTCGCGGCACGCTCAAGAAGGCCGGCTTCCTCACGCGCGACCCGCGCATGAAGGAAAGGAAGAAGTACGGCCTCAAAGCAGCTCGTCGCGCACCGCAGTTCAGCAAGCGCTGATCGGACGCAAATTTACAACTCAAAAGCTCAAAAACCCCGGAAAATCGGCATTTTCCGGGGTTTTCTTATACCCTTTTCGTCTGATTGCTTTTGAAGCCTTTCGCTGTTTTTGACCGTATGTGACCTCGGTTAACCCATTTTATAAGGGCTAAAAATGGGTTAACCGGGACAAATGGGTGAGTAAATGGGTGAGTAAATGGGTTAACTGAAGGGTCAACACAAGGTGAATTTGCGGAGTTTTTTCAGGACCACCCTAAGCAAAAATGACCTGCATTGACGCTGATGCGGTTTGTACTAATTTCATAAAATATGACTATGGGAAAATGATTTTAAATTCTTTGTCAGGAGGTAAGCCCACATGAAAAAAGGGATGCTTATATATTACTCCTCCACAAATCGCTTTGACGTTTTGTATGAGGAAGGAAACAGTTATGGCGGCCTGCACTGCGGAACTGCAATATGCTGGCAAAGCTTCGCAGCGTTGCCGACAGTATGTTTCCGGTATCTTTCGT
>CABSAH010000116.1 GCA_902475645.1 uncultured Christensenellaceae bacterium
CAACGTAATTGTCAAGCCGCAATACACATCTGACATCAAGAAGAAAAAGAACGAATAATTTGCAGAAATTGATTATTACAAGTTAACCAAAACAAACAAATATCAAATAATAGTATAAGTTTTCATATGATAATTATAGCACAGAACTCGAAGTACCGCAAGTCTAAATATGCTACTCTATGGAATATGGCGCATCATGAGTGTCATGAAATTTCAGCCTTCCACGCTCGACCATTTGTTTCTGGCTGTCAAAACATCCATCCGCATAAAGAGCTACGGCATGTTACAATACGAAGTGCAACATGCCAATCTTCGCCGCATGACGGATATGAACAACAATCGTCCCTGCAAATACCTCGGTCTGAAACCTCCCGCTGAAGTTTTTCTTCCACATTCCGTTGCACTTGGTTGAGTTTATGGCGCTTTCTGGATACAATAAACAGGCTCTCTTTCCGGAAAGCCTGTTTTGCAGCTGAATGTTTTTAGGTTTTACTCCTTCGCCAGCAGCGGGGATCTGAGGAGCGCCTGCTTGGTGCTTTCAAGGTGGGTTCGGAGTATGGCCTTGGCAAGGCCGGTATCCCTAACATGGCAGGCGTCTATCAGCGCGCGATGCTCGGCTATGTTCTTCACGCGCGGCATATCCGCCTGACTGTAAAACGGATGCAGATACCTGTCCACATTTGCGTGGAACTGGTCTATAAGGCTTATTGCCACCTTGTTTCCGCTTGGCTCATACAGGGCAAAGTGCAGCTTCAAATTGATTGAATCAAGATTTTCTATGTTCTGTTCTTCATTAAATTCGTCAAGATATCTGCCGGCCTTGCGAATTGCCTCGTCCGTCATCAGCGGTATGGCCGCGCCAAGTGTGCCGGTTTCAAGCATTATGCGCGTATCCATAACGTTTGCAAGCTCGCTTGCGCTAAGCTTTGTTACCACCGCGCCGCGGTTGGGGTATATGCGCACCAGCCCCTGCGCTTCAAGCTGCCTTAATGCTTCCCTTACGGGTATGTGGCTAACGCTCAGCGTTGTGGAAATTTCGTCCTGCCTAAGCGGCATACCGCCCGGCAATACGCCGCGGATTATGGCTGTTCGTATTACCTGAAAGACCCAATCCCTTGCCGCCATAGACCGCGGCTGAAGCTCCTGCGCTATTTTTGCAAATTCCATAATACCTTCACTAACTCTCTCTCTTTAGTTTTGTGGTAAGTAAATCTATGTTGTCATACACTGCAAAAAGAAGACTGATTGCATGGCTATATTCTATATAATATTTGGTGTTTCGTCAAGCGAAAATTGCATAAAATGGGTTTATACATCGTTTTTATGCATATAATGAAGAACGCCGCATTGCTGCGGCGCCCTTCTATGGATGGGGGGTATGTCAAAACGGAGTGCCCGTCATGACCTGATTCATTTTTGGCTCAAGGACTGCCTTAGCTTTGCCTTTCGCCCAGCGTAACGTCAACGTCTACCTGTTCGCTGCCGCGCTGTACGGTTATTGTTACCGTATCGCCCACTTTATATCCGTATAGCAGGGCGGAAATTTCGGAAGAGCTTGTTATCTTCTCCCCGCCAAATGCAAGAATGATGTCGTTCACTTTCAGTCCGGCCTTTTCCGCCGCGCTGCCGGCTTCAATGGAATATATCTGCGGATGGGTTGTGTAGCTGCTGCCGAAGAACCCGCGATTGCCCGTGGTCAATGCAACGTTCTGCATCACTATGCCAAGGTACGGTCTGCCGGTAACAAAGCCGTGGTCCATCAGGTCGGATATAACACCCTTAGCCGTGTCCATAGGAATTGCGAAGCCTATGCCCTCAACATTTTCGCCGCTGGCCTTGGAATTGACTATGCCTACAAGCTCGCCGTCCGCATTGAACAGACCGCCGCCGCTGTTGCCGGGATTCACGCTGGCATTAACCTGCATCAGCGTCATATGCTTGCCGTCTACGGTAACTTCCCTGTCAAGGCCGCTTATTATGCCCTTGGATACGCTGGTGGCAAGCACGCCGAGCGGGTTGCCTATGGCGTATACGGTATCGCCAACCATAAGGGTGCTGCTGGAGCCGACCGTGGCCGCGGGAAGGTTTTCGGCGTCTATCTTTATAACGGCAATATCGGTATAGCTGTCCGTGCCTATAAGCTTGGCTTCATACTCCGTGCCGTCCTGCAAATAAACCTTTATCTTATCCGCGCCGGATACAACATGGTTATTGGTAACTATGTAGCCGTCGGAGGTGATAATAACGCCGCTGCCGCTGCCGATTGTTTCACTCTCCGTTTCGTCGTCGGAATACCAATAGCGCCCCGAGAAGCTGCCGGTTTCCGCCTCAATGTCTATGCTTACAACGCTGCTCATGCTGCGCTGCACAACGCTTGTGCTGCCGTCGCCCTCGGCGCGGTTATTGCTGGTAACGATGCCGCTGCTGGGCTGCGTTGTCGTGGGCGCATCGGTTGCGCTTGGCTGCGTTGTTGAGGGCGCATTGGTTGCGTTGTTCAGCGTTTCCTGCTGCTGAACGGGCGTATTGTTAGCGTTTATGCAGCTGCCTATCGCCAGTCCCGCGCCCGTGAAAAGCAGCGCCGCCACTATCACGGTAACTATCATCTGCGTCATGGTAACGAACTTTTTGGGCTTGCTTCCGTTGCCGCCGCTGCCCGAACCCGCGCCATAGGCATTATAGTTCGAATTTGCATTATAGCCATAATCATACCCGTTGGCATCGGGCCTATTCTGCTGCGGCTGTCCGTTCGGCTGATTGTTCTGCTGCGGATTCTGCTGCTCATACCATTTCCAGTTGTTTTCCATATTATTTCCTCCTTTCGTTCCCGTTCCCGCGGGAACTTGCGGCTGTTTTCTTTTATGGCCTTATTATAGCGTCGGATTATGTACAATAAACGCGCAAGCCGTATCAATATTGTGTTACATTTTGGATTAAATGTGTCCTGCGCCGCTAAAAGGAAATGTTTACAAATTGATAAAATTGCTTAGTCTTGCTGATAAGCGCATTGCGGAGTATAATGATGGGAAGAATACTTTATAAATATGCAGAAAGGTATTGTTTGCGCATGAAAACACGCCGCCGCAGAAGGCGCAGAGTCACGATAAAATTCGTGATTATACTGGTATTGTTCATAATCGCGCTCACGCTTGGCATACTTGTGCTTAGCAATACGGGCAGCGATGGCGAAGGCCCTGTTCCCGGCGAAAGTCAGAAGCCCGGGCTTCTCGATTCATTGTTCAACAAAACGCCCGAGCCTACGGAAACGCCCGAGCCTGAGCCTACCGAAACGCCTGAGCCTACGCCCACTCCCCTGCCGGAATTCAGCCCGTATGCAATAGAAGGCACGCGGCCGAGCGATTTCGGCATGAAAACCGATATAGAGGTAAACGGGGAGATAGTATCAAGCTATCAGCGCGCGGAGGCCATAGACTTCGGCGAGGGTAAGGATTACACTCAGCTTGAGGGCATAATAACATTCCGCGGCAACAACTTCCGCGACAATCCCGCCTACGGCACGGCTGTTATAACCGAAAAGACGCTGGATGACGCCAACGCATGGACTGTTGACACGGGCAGCGTACCCAAGGTATACGGCTCCGGCGCATGGACGGGCTCCGGCTGGACGGGACAGCCGCTAATCGTCCGCTGGCCCGAGGAAACCAAGCGCATAATGAACCTTTACGATTCCGCAAAGAACAAGGCGGACTTGGTTGAGGTTATATACGCCACCATGGATGGGCATATTTACTTCCTTGATTTGGATACGGGCGCACGCACGCGCGACCCAATCAACATGGGCCGCTATCCGTTCAAGGGTGCGGGCGCGCTTGACCCGCGCGGCTATCCGCTGATGTATCTCGGCTCCGGTGACGACAGCAAGGATCACGGCAAGGGTTCGTCCCATGCTTCCATAATCAGCCTTATAGACGGCAAGGTGCTTTATGAATTCGGAAGTAAGGACGGCTTCAGCCTGAGAGGGGATCTTGCGTATTTTGACAGCTCCGCCCTTGTTGACGCGGAAACCGACACGCTTATATACCCCGGCGAAAGCGGCATACTTTACATAATAAAGCTCAATACCGCATACGATCCGTCCGCCGGAACGATATCCATAGCTCCCGAGGTTGTAAAGTGGCGCTATCAGGGCGCGCGCACCAACAGCACCGCCACGGTAGACGGTTCAAAGGGCTGGTGGCTTGGCATGGAGGACAGCGCGATAATTTGGCGCGGGCACATTATTGTAAGCGACAACGGCGGATACATGATGTGCATCAACCTGAATACGCTTGAATTGGTGTGGGTTCAGGATGTGCTGGACGATACCAACTGCACGGCCGTGCTGGAGCTTGAAAACGGGCATCCTTACATATATTGCTCCACCTCGTTCCACGGCGGCTGGCGCGCGGATGTTAATTCCAAGGCGCTGATACCCATATGGAAGCTGGACGCCGAAACGGGGCGCATAGTTTGGAAGAACGCGGATTATTCCTGCCAAACCATATCGGGCGTATCGGGCGGCGTGCAGGGCTCATTCGCAATTGGCAAGGGCAGCCTGAGCGAGCTTGTGTTTGCCCCCGTAGCCATGACGGACGGACACCGCGGCAAGCTTGTTGCCTTCTCAAAGGCGGACGGTCACGTTGTGTGGGAATGCAACTTTGCGGGCTATCCGTGGTCAAGCCCCGTTGTGGTATATGACCAAAACGGCTACGGCTATATAATCCAATGCAACTCCACAGGCTATATGCACCTTGTTGACGGGCAAACGGGAACCATACTTTACGAATTCTCGCTCGGCTCCAACGTGGAAGCCTCCCCCGCCGTGTTTGAAAACACCGTTGTGGTAGGCACCCGTGGTCAGAAGATATACGGCGTAAAGATAAAGTAAAACCCCAGCATTGCAAAAGCGCAGCCGATAAGCCGACTGCGCTTTTGTCATTATTATCCATAAGCATTATGCTGAATTGCCGCCTTGTTCGCCTGCGTTATTCCGATAATACCGCCCCGCCTGATTGCTCTTCAATAATCTCCTGTCTTATTTTCATAAGCAGCTTGCCAAGGTTGTTTTTACCTTTGCCCCTGCATACACCCCAAAATGTATCGCCATGATTATTGCCCTCTATCAGCATTGCGTCCTGCGTATTCAATAGCTGCTCCCGCAATTCCCGATGGGTGAATTTCTGCCTTAACAGCTCCTCCATTATATCGATTTTGACCGTTTCCCAATCCTCGCGCAGCTTTACCCTACGGCCCAGCTTCTTGGCGCCCGCTGCACTCTGTACAGTCATGAACCGTGCCCGCACCTCGGCATCCTCGCACTTTGCGGCCTGAAAAGCATGCTCCACCGTTGGGAATTCCATTCCCTTATAGCTCACGGCCGCCGGATAAAAGTTGGATAAAAAAGCATTTTCGTTCCTAAAGC
>CABSAH010000117.1 GCA_902475645.1 uncultured Christensenellaceae bacterium
AGTCAAACCTTCGGTTTGCCAGCTCCCTCAGTGAGGGAGCCTTTTGGCTTGTGCAATCACTGCCCAAAAGCCTGCCCTGAAAGGGGAGGTAGGTTTCGCGTGAGCGAAAGCCGGAGGGGTTGCATCGGGGCTGCTGTTATTTTCCATCAACCCCTCAGTCTATGGACGAACTCCCTCAGTCAAACCTTCGGTTTGACAGCTCCCCGTCCGGGGAGCCTTTTGGCTTGTGCAACTCCGCCCAAAAGCTGTCCCCGCGAGATATTCCCCCTCAGTCACGGCTTGCGCCGTGCCAGCTCCCCCGCAAGCGGTGGAGCCTTTTGGCTTGTGCAACTCCGCCCAAAAGCTGTCCCCGCGAGATATTCCCCCTCAGTCACGGCTTGCGCCGTGCCAGCTCCCCCGCAAGCGGTGGAGCCTTTTGGTTTGTGCAACCACCACCCCAAAAGCTGTCCCCGCGTGCGGGGAAAGTGGCCGTGAGCGTTAGCGAACGGTCGAAAGGGGTGCAGCTTGGGAGGTGGTTTTCGCGTGAGCGAAAGCCGGAGGGGTTAAAAAGCCCCTCCCTGCTTCTCTCCCTTACATCCTGCCTTCTTCCTCCAGCTCCCAGCGCTTCTTCACAAGGAAGGTTGCAACGTGGTTGCCGCGGCTGCCGCGGCCGAAACCCTCGTCTGCGCCGTTGGCGCGCGCCTGCGCGGAGGCTACCTGCGTGCCGCCGGCTACGAATATCACCTTGTCGCGTATGCCCATTTCGGTAGCGATGCGGTTTATCTTTGCTATGTTCTTATAGTGTATGTCGTCGTGGCTGATTATGGTGGAAGCAAGCATTGCGTCCGCATTCAGCTCAACCGCCGCATTGACCAGCTTTTCGGGCGGCACGCTCGTGCCGAGATAATGCACCTCTATGCCGTATTTCTCTATGCCGCCGTGCTTTATGTCAATTATCTCCCTAAGGCCCACGCTGTGCTCATCCTCGCCCACCGTGCCGCATACAACCTTCATGGGCTTGCGCTCTATGTCGGCGCGGATGGCGTCGTCGCTCATAACGTCCGGCTCCTTGGGCAGCACAAGCTTGTCTATTTCTATGCTGAAGGGAACCTTGCCCTTGGCCTCTATGCGCGTGCCCTCGGCGGGATGCATTATTTCCTTGGAAATAACCTCTATGTCGGTAAGCCCCATGCGCTTGCAGCATTCTATCGCCGCCGCCTCCGCAATAAGCTTGTTTGCCGGGAAGAACATTGTCAGCATAACCGTGCCGTCGGCAAGCCATTCCATTTCGGGGCGTATAAGCTTTGCGCCGGGCTGGGCGAACTCCTTAACCTCCTCCATGCGCACGGTGCAGTTGTCCTCGTCGTCCAATTCGTCTATGAAAACAATCTTGTCCGGATTTTCAAGCGTGCAGCCGCCTATAAGGTCGCTGGGGTTGGTTGCGCCATACTGGGCAATGTTGTTGTAGCCGTAATGCGCGGTAACGGGGGCCATGTAGTCGTTTTCGCGCTTTACTATTGTGCCCGCGCCTATGCCGCCGTCTATCTTTCTGGCTATGCCGTCGTTGTTGCGCTCGGGGAACATTCCGCTGTCCACGAACATGCCCGCTTCAACCGCGTTGAAGTAGCCGCCCATTTCAACCATTTCTTCAAGGAACAGCACCGCGCGTTCCTTCAGCTCGCGCGCCTTTTCCCTAAGGTAGCCGTCCTTTTTAAGCTCAACCATTTCCATAAGCCCGTCCATGCCCACAAGCGCCTGCTTTGCGGTGTCGCACGCTTCAATATTGTATATATGCCACGGCACGTTGCGGCCCTCGTCCGGGGTGATGGTGGACTGTATATCCGCGCTTGTAAGCTTAGATATCATCATGTTCAGCACATGGGTAACGGTAGCCTCGCGCGTGGAGGATTCAATGTACTTGGTGTTCATCTGCGCGCGCATACGGTATTCATGGAAAAGATCGCGCAGCGCCACGGCATAGGGCAGGTCTATATGTATGCAGGGCGCGGGGGTAGCCGTTGGGGGAACGGTGGAAAGGCATATGCTCTTTTTATCCACGCCCACCTTGGCGGAGAATATGGCGTTTATGCCGTGCTGAACCATAAGCTCCGGCATGACCTTCCATGCGTCGCGCGCGGTGGCGTTGGCGTTATGCGCGCCGTCTATCTGCGCCTGTCCCGCCCATGCTATCAGCTTTTTGCTCTCGCAGGCGTCAACAAAGCTCCTTATCATGTTTATGTTGCGGTAAATAACGTTGTACTGCGGGTCCTGATGCACGCCGTTCACGCCCTCCTCGGCAAACATAACGGCAATATCCGGCCCTGCAACGCCCGAAACATAGCTATGGTAGTTTATGGGGCGGCCGACCTCGTCCTCTATCATGTCCAGCGCCTTGCGCTGCGCGCGCACCTGCTTGCGGGTAACGGGTATTCCGCCCATGCCCTGCGGGGAGCCTTCTATAAGCCCGTCAAAGTGGCTCTGCCCCGCCGTGCGGATAACCATTATGTGATCCGCGCCGTGGTGCGCGGCAAGCCTCATGCGGCGTATATCGTCCTCAAAGCGGCCGGATGCTATTTCCGTTGTAATTGTGGGCAGCGGCTGCGGGTCTATATCGCCGAAATAGTGCGCCGGCGGCAGGGGTACGCTTGATTTAAGCGGCTCCGAGCAGTCCTCGTATGTGAACTGGCCCATTTTAAGGCCGGGCGCGGGCGTGCGCCACGTCCACCCATGGCGGCGCGGATGATAATGCTCAAGATCGTCCAGTATTTCGGATACGTTTATATTGTCGTTGGGGTCCAATCTATAATCGCTCATGCCTTGCCTCCTTACTTAAAACTGCGCTGCGGCTTCGTCCCAAAGCCTGCCCTCGCAAAGCGCCTTGCCTGCGTCTATATATTCCATGCCCTTGGCCTTTGCAAGCCTGTATACAACATTGCCTGCGCCGTGGCCGAGCAGGTTGCGCTCAACGCAGCCGTCCGCAATGGCCTTGGCCTCTATTGAGGAAAAGCCCATGCGCAGCAGCACGCTGCGCTCTATTGCGGGGGATGTGTTTTCGTAGCCGAGCTTGAGCAGCGGGTCAACTATCTGTTCGGCAAGCTGCCAAAAGCGCTGCTCCAGCTCCTTGTCGCTCAAATTTGCCACGCTTTGGCGGCGGACTTGATAATCGTCATCTCGTTTCATCAGTTACTTTCCTCCCGATAATATAATGCTTGCCGCGCCGCAAAACGCGCATCTCTCCTTAGCCCCTTGCGGCGCGATGAACCCATGAAAGCTTATTTCTTCAGCTCCGCCAGCACCGCCTTAACGTATGCCGCGTCGCGCTGCACCTCGTCGGCAAGGAAGCTTATATCCCCGTCCGTGGGCGCATGGTCAACGCTTGCCGCGGCGTTCTTTATAAGCGAATGGCGCATATGCTCAATATTGAAATCGCGCGCCTTTATAAGCGAAGGATGCGCCGGAAGTATTATGCTCTTGCCCGGCACCTCCTCGGCAGGGTCGCCGAAGCGGATATCTATGCCGTTTTTACGGGCGAACGCAAGCTGCGGATTAACGTGCTTGCCCGCGCCGGTGTATTCGGTTTCCTGAACCACAATGCACTGATCCTCGTCCATCTCCTGCGCAACGCTGAACGCCGCCGCAAGCGAAGTATCGCCCGCGGGGCCGCGCTCCAGCCCTTCAAGGGAGGCCAACATTTCCGTCATGTAGAACACCTCGCCCTGCGCAACGGTAACGTAGCGGTCCATGTACCTAAGCGGCCTTGCCGCGCTGCGCGGCACGTCGCTCCTGTCCGGCCAGGTGGAAAACGGCACGCCGAAGCCCGTATGCCCCGTGGTGAAGGATTTTTTATTGAACTGTGTATCGCTTGCCATGTGAAGCCCGCTCAGGTTAACGCTTGCGGCTATTACCTTTGCGTCGCATCCGGCCTTCCTAAGCCCGCGCGCCGTGCCCGTAAGGTTGCCGCCGCCGGCATTGGTGCATACCACGGCGTCGGGGTCCTTGCCAAAGCGGGCACGGAACTGCTCCGCAATTTCGTAGCCGAGCGTTTCAACGCCTATTATGCCGTAGGGCGTATAGAGCGAAGCGTTGAAGTAGCCCGTAGCCTCAAGCATCCTAAGCGTTTCGTAGAAAAGCTCCGGCCCTACTGAAAGCTGCACGACCTCCGCGCCGAAGGCTTCGCACTTTCTGGCCTTTTCAATTATTTCGGGCTGGCCTATATACCTTGAATCGTAGCATTCCTGCACTATTATGCACTTCAGCCCCGCCATTGCGCATATGCTGGCAACGGCTGCGCCGTAGTTGCCGCTGGTGGCGGCTATTGCGCCCTTATAGCCCATTTCGCGGGCGGTATATATGCTGGTGGCGGCACGGCGCGCCTTAAAGCTGCCGCTGGGGTTGCAGGCCTCGTCCTTTATGAATATGCGCGCGCCCTTGCCCTTGGGCGCCATTTTGCGCGCAAGCGCGGTTATGTTTTTAAGCTCTATCAGCGGGGTATGCCCGATTGCAAAGCTTTCCTGAATGCGGCGCACCTCGTTTATGTCAAGCCCCGTGGCCTTCATCATGCCCTCGTAATCAAAGGCTATCGAGCCCGATTCAAAGCGGGAATAATCCATGCCCACGGCGGATTTTATAATGTCCGCCTTGCGGCCCATAACCGCATTGTAGCTCATATCCTTCATTTGCCGTCACCTCCGAAAAGTATGCCGCGCACGGTGTCGCCGATTTCAAGCAGCTCCGGCACAAATTCGCCGTAATCATGCGTATAGCGGGGATTTACCTCCAGCAGCCTGCCGCGCACATGCCGGCCCGTGCGGGTTATAATCTCCACCTCGTCGCCTATTTCGGCGTCCTGCGTCAAATGTCCCTTTACCCACATTTCAAGCGGCACGCCGTGCGTATCCTCCGGAACCTGCGGCGCGCGCTGCTGCGGGGTAAGAATGATGCTGTGGGTCAGTACCCAGTCGCCTTTTTTTGCCATTTTTTATCGCCTCCCGATGCGTAAAAATGCTTATTTTTCTATCATGTCGCGCATATCGCCCATTATTGCGCGGGGAACGGGCAAGTCGAGCATGGTTTTAAGTCCCGGCCTTGCGTTTATAACGTGGGGTATCATGTTCACCATCATTGCAATGGTGCCTATGCCGCCGTCCACCTCCGGATTTATGGCCATGCTCACGTTGGGCGTGCCCTTTAGCACAATATAGTCGCCCGTATGCGTGCCCTCCATCTCCGGCTCTATCTGCTGGGGATGAATCATGTCTATTTTCAGTTCGCCGTTAACGTAGCCCTGTCCGGTCATGTTAACGCCCGCAACGTCGC
>CABSAH010000118.1 GCA_902475645.1 uncultured Christensenellaceae bacterium
CTTCAAATGTGTTTTTATCAACTTCCAGCATCGTTATATCCTCCTTGGATTATTTACTTATTATAATAAACTTATTCCTTGTGGTCCGCAATATATTTTTCAACCTGCATGGCGGCAATGGCGCCGTCCGCGGCGGCGGTAACGACCTGGCGCAGGCTCTTTACGCGCAAATCGCCCGCGGCGTACACGCCTTCAAGGTTTGTATGCATATTATCATCCGTGGGAATGTAGCCGTTCTCCATATTGACCTGGCCTTCGTACAGGGCCGTGTTGGGCAGCAGGCCTATGAAGCCGAACAGACCGAACATGCCGTCGTCCTCGTCGGCCTCTATGGTGGTCAGTTCGCCGGTCTTTACGTTCCTCACTATCATTTTGGTCAGTATCTCGTCGCCGTCAACCTCGTCAACCACGCTGTCCCACATGAAGTGCAGCTTCTCGTTCTTGAAGGCCTTCTCCTGTATGGACTTTGCGGCGCGCAGCTCGTCGCGCCTATGTATAATGGTTACCTTGCGGGCAAACTTGGAAAGGTACATTGCCTCCTCAACGGCAGCATCGCCGCCGCCCACAACGTAAACCTCCATGTCCTCAAAGAAGGCGGCGTCACAGGTGGCGCAGAAGGATATGCCCTTGCCCACGTACTGGCCTTCGTTTTTGCAGCCTATGGGACGGGGGAAGGCGCCGGTAGCAAGTATCACGGTTTTGGCCAAATACTCGCCTTTGGTGCCAACGAGCTTTTTAACCTCGCCCGTAAGCTCAACGCTCTTTATGGAATCGCGCGCACGCTCTGCGCCGAACTTTGCGGCCTGCTCTGTCATGCGGGCGATAAGGCTGGGGCCGGATTCGCCCTCAAGCTGTGCGCCGGGGTAATTTTCAATTTCATTGGTGATGGCAATTTGGCCGCCATCCTGGCCTTTTTCGATAATAAGTGTGCTCAGGCGTGCGCGGCCGGCATACAGGCCGGCGGTAAGTCCCGCAGGACCCGCGCCAAGGATTATCACGTCATAGATCTTGCTCATATTCTTCGCTCCGAATGATTTATTTCTCCGCCCGCGGCCCTGTTGCGGGCCGCGGGACGCGAGTTCGGTTTAATTGACCCTCGGGATCAAACCTCGAATATGGTCTGGTCCTGAACCTCGGTAGTCAGCGCCTCAAGTGCGCGCTCTACCAGCTTCTTGCGCAGCGCGTACTCATCCTCGGGAGAGAGCGCGGGGTTGCCAAGGGGGTGGGGTATGGCGATGGTGGGAACTATCCTGTTCGCGCCAACCGTCATGGAGATGGGGGTAACGGTACACATGTGAACCACAGGTATGCCGGCCCTTTCGATTTCTTTAACCATCGTTGCACCGCAACGCGTGCAGGTGCCTCAGGTCGAGGTCATGATTACAGCGTTTACACCGGCCTGCTTCAGCTTCTGAGCATACTCAGCGGCGAATTTCTTGGCGCTGGCAACGGCAGTACCGTTACCGACGGTGGTATAGAAGTAATCATGCAGCTTGCCTATCTTGCCTTCGCGCTCAAATTCGCGCATTACGTCAACGGGCAGCACGCGGTCGGGATCCTCGTTGGCGTATACGGGGTCGTATCCGCCGTGAGCGGTCTCGTAGGTTTCTGCGGTCAAATCGTTAACGCCCGCTATATTGTATTCGCCGTAATGGGAGGCGGAGGAGGACTCTATATGGTCGGGGTTGCCCTTGGGCACTATGCCGCCGCTGGTGCAAAGCGCTATAACGGCGTGGCTCAAATCCTTAACGGCGGGATTGGGGGCAACGCGGTCGAACGAGGGCATGGGATATTCCGTGGTGAAGGGCTTGTCTGCAAGCTTGTTGAGCAGCATCTTCACGGCACGCCTTGAGCCGCGCTCCTTCTCGAAGAAGTTGACGCGGATACCGTTGTTCATGTAACCATCCTCGCAGGAGGCGCCAAGCTTTTCGCCCTTCATCAGCTTCATGGCAAGCTTTGCCATGGTGGGGGCGGCCTTGCGCATACCGGCGGCGTTGTTGGTGGTTGCTACTATAAGAACCTTGTCCTTCAAATCCGCGCCGGGGTTTTCTTCATACATACCGGTGAGTACGGGTATGCCCAACTCTTCCTTAACGGCCAGCGCGATGTTGGCGCAGGCATAGCCGTAACGGCCTGCGTTAAACGCGGGACCGGCGATGAACAGGTCGGGATTTATCTGCTTGACCCAAGCAAGTATCTGGGCCTTTGCTTCCTTTTCATGCTCCGCAAAATGAGAGTCGCCGCAGACGACGGTGTTTACCACCTCCGCCTCGCCCTTCCACGCCGCGTTGAACGCGGTGCCGGGGCCGACGGCGCCTTCCCTGAGCTCGGGAGCGATATGAGCCATTTCCTCGCCGCCGATTTGGGCGAAGAACTGGTTAATATAGTGTACTACACGATAACTCATGTTCTGTTTCTCCTTTCTGAGCCTTACCTTGCGCTGAGGCAGTTAAAGCCCATTTCGTTGGTGGCGCCGGTGATTACCTGCAGCTCCGCCTCAATGGTGCCATCGGGCCTGAGCGAACCGGCATGGCCGCCTGCAATCTTGTCAACGTAATCAAGGGTGCCTATTACCTTATCCAGCTTGGGCAGGACTATCGGCATATTGGCGTTGCCGCCGGTAACCACGGCGTCGGCCAGCGGGTCGGCATCGGCCAAGGACTGGCTCTTGCCGTCCTGTCCGGCGTATTCGTCGGTTATAATGGTGGTCTTTACGCCAACCTGCTCTATCTTCTTGGTGTTCATGATAAGGTCGGTATCGGGGTTGCCGAAGCCTTCCTGGCTCACTATAACGCCGTCAAGATCCAGCAGACGGCAAAGCTTTGCGCTCCAGTCGGAGGAACGCTGCTTGTCCGCCAAATAGACGTTCTCGTTGGTGATTATGTTGCAAACATAATTCAGCGTTTTGCCGTGCTGCTCGAACAAATCGGCAACCACGGGGTTGTTCTGATGATGATAGGTGGTATTCTTATCGCAGGCGGAAACGCAGTTGCCGCTTATGATAGCGCCGTCCATCGTCTCAGTGGGGTAAATGATAGTGGTCAGGGTGCGCTTGGCATCTACGCCGTAAACATAGGTGTCGTGCAGCAGGCCCTGGCTCTGCAGCATGTGGACATAGCCAACGCGGGGCAGATCGGGATACTTTTCAAGCCCTTCGCGAATGCCGTAGGTTTCAAATTCCTTGGTTTCGTCGGGGGTAACGTTGCGGCCAAGCTCACCGATAAAAGTGGCGGCGCGCAGGCCGGCTATACGCACGGCATGCTCATACTCGTGCTGATGCACACCCTCTACCTGGGTGCAGACCATTACAAGGTTAAGGAGCTTGGAGAACGGCGTATACTCTGCGCCGGGGCCGGTCATGTCGATAATGCCCTCCTGGAAGCCCACGATGGGGCCGGCGGTGACAACCGCCATGCCGCGCAGCACATGGGTCTTGCCGGAGCCTACGGTATCAACCTTAGCTATAACGCCGGGGAACTCGCCGCCGGGACCCTCAACCTTTACGCGGGGCTCGATAACATCCTTAACAGGGGTAATGCGAACGCTTTCGCCGGGCTTTGCAATGTCAAAGCACACGGATTTTACGCAAGCCTTAACGTCGTCATCCTCATAAACAAAGGCCTTGACGTCCTCGGCATTTACGAAAAGCGTTCCGTTTTCAACCTTGGATTCGTTTGAAAATTGAATGTCCTTGATTTCTATAAAGCCCAATTCTAATTTCAAATCGAACACCTCCTCCTTCTTTTTTGCATGGTTATATTTGGTTAAACGGTTTACTAAGACCCGCAGCCGCGTCGTAATCCACGGCGCCGCAAAGCAGGGTATAGTCGATCAACTGAAAGTCCCCAAGCACCTTTTCGCTCAGCATCCTGCTGCGCGGGGTGAACTTGTCATACGCCTCAACGCAGTTGGATATTATTGTTGCCTCATCCGCGTTCATATTATGCGGAACCTTTGACACAACAACGGACTTATAAGGAGTTTCGTTCGGCTTTACGCTGCCGGAAAGCGGATGCGTATAGAGCTTATGCCCCGCATACACCAAATCCCGCACCGTTATCAGTATAGCGCGATAATCCTCCCCGGGCAGATAACGGACCTCGTAATGCTTGCTAAGCACCCTTTCGACCAAGGGATTGTTGGTCACTATCATAAAATCCCGTCCGCTTTTCATGCTCGACTGCTCGCCTTTCTCCGCTGCGGCTCTGCCCGGCTGATTTGATTATATCTTATCAATCAGCCACAAAAAAACAGAGTCGGCATACGGCATACTTAATACCCGTGCCAGACTCTGTGTATCCAACCTGAGAGATTCCCCGTCTCGCGGCGGGTTGCGCCTTCGGTGCTGTTCGCTTTCCAGAGTTCGTCGGATTGCAGTCCCTTTGCCTGAGATATTCGCACAGATTTGGCTTCACACTGCGCTTATTCCTTCGGCTCGCCCCTCCGCCGCGCGGCATTGGGCGCATCTCCTGCAATCGTCTTCCGAAACTATTTATTTACCTGCATACGGAGCTTGCCCCGTATGGTTATAAGATAGCCCATTATCTGCAAAATGTCAATATAATTAAGCATTATTATTGAAAAATATGATGTTGAGCCCGCTTTGCATAAACGGGCGATGGGTCATGGGGCGGTTGCACAATGCCAAAAGGCTCCACCGCACTGGGAGCTGTCGCCGTAAGGCGACTGAGGGGTTGAAACACACAAAGAGCTGCAAGCTTGTTTTTACTCCCTCCGTCTGCTCATTTCATTCGCAGCCACCTCCCTCGACAGGGAGGCTTTTGGGTGGTGGTTGCACAAACCAAAAGGCTCAACCGCTTGCGGGGGAGCTGCTGAGCGTGAGCGAAGCTGAGGGGGAATATCTCGCAGCGTTTTGCTGATTTTATGTGTTCCCCTTTCGACCGTTCGCTGACGCTCACGGCCACTTTCCCCGCACGCGGGGACAGCTTTTGGATGGTGCTTGCACAATGCCAAAAGGCTCCCTCGCTGAGGTTCGGAGTTGAGCGCCGCCTGTGGCGGATGAAGCGAAACGGAGAACGGGCAGGAACAGGGAGAATTACGAACGGCAGTGAGTAAGGCGACCTTGTTCCAACCAGAGTGGCCCTGCGCAGCACGGGGAGCTGTCGCCGTAAGGCGACTGAGGGGTTGAAACACACAAAGAGTTGCAAGCTTGTTTTTACTCCCTCCGTCTGCTCATTTCATTCGCAGCCACCTCCGAGACATTCCCCTTTCGGCCACTCACATTCGTTCGTGTCCACTTTCCCCGCACGCGGGGACAGCTTTTGG
>CABSAH010000119.1 GCA_902475645.1 uncultured Christensenellaceae bacterium
TACGCATAGCCGTCTATTTCAAAATTCTGATAGTTGTACGGCCCCGCCGCATGGGTGCAGGCGCGCTCCAGCACAGGTCCGCCAAGGCTTGCATACGCGCCCGTATCCGCAATAACGGTTGCCTTCACGCCCTGAATAACGCCGTTTTCGTCGCAGCCGAGCGTGAATTCCATATCCATCGGGTGTCGCTTTGGGTGAACGAGTATGCTTTCGGCGCGGGTCAGCTTAACCTTTACGGGGCGGTTTGTAAGGTATGCCGCAAGCGCAGCATGGTGCTGAACGCTTACGTCCTCCTTGCCGCCGAAGCCGCCGCCGACAAGCTTGTTTTCAACATATACCTTTTCCGCCGGCAGGCCAAGCATGTGCGCGGTTTCGTGCTGTGTATCGTATACGCTTTGGTCAGAGGAATATAGCTTAACGCCCCCGTTAAAGGGTATAGCCACGGCGCATTCGGGCTCAAGGAATGCGTGCTCGGTAAATGGCGTTGTGTATTTGCCGTGCAGTATATGCTTGCTTTTAGCTATCGCGCCCGCCGCGTCACCGCGGGAAACGTGCTTGTGCGCAAGCAGATTGCCGCCCTCGTGCAGCTCCTCCGCGCCCTCCGCCATGGCCTCGTATGCATTGCGTATGGGCGTAAGCTCCTCGTAATCAACGCTTATAAGCGCCTTTGCAGCCTCCACGGCCTCCGCCGTTTCGCCTACCACCAATGCAACCGCGTCGCCCAAATACCGCGTGCAGTCGCCTTCGGCTATCATGGTGTCCCAATCCTTTTTAAGGTGACCCACCTTGTTCTGCCCGGGTATGTCCTTGGCGGTGAGCACGGCTATTATGCCCTCGGCCGCCCTTGCTTTTTGCGTGTCTATTTTAAGTATGCGCGCGCGGGGGTATTTTGCGCGCAGGGCGCTTGCGTATGCCATGCCGTCAATATACATATCGTCGGTATATTCGCCGTAGCCCAGCACCTTTTCGCGCACGTCAAGGCGGGGTACGCGGCTGCCCACGGCCCATGCTTCATCCTCCGCGGGTATTGTGCCTTCCCGCATGAGCCTTGCCGCAAGCTTCACGGCGTCTATTATTTTAACGTAGCCCGTGCAGCGGCATATGTTGCCCTTCAGCGCCCTGCGTATTTCGTCCTCGCTCGGGTCGTTTGTTTTATCCAGCAGCGCCTTTGCCGCCATTACCATGCCCGGCGTACAGAAGCCGCATTGCACCGCGCCCGCGTGGCCGAAGGCGTAAACATACGCTTCCTTTTCAAATGCGCTAAGCCCTTCCGTGGTTATTATATGCTTGCCCTCAAGCCTGCCCGTGCGCTGCACGCAGGCCTTAACCGCGCGGCCGTCGATTATAACCGTGCATGTGCCGCACGCGCCCTCGCTGCACCCGTCCTTTACGGAGGTGAGCCGCAGCTCATCCCTCAGATAGCGCAAAAGCGGCATATCGCGTTCGCATTTAACAATATTTCCGTTTACTTGGAAGCAGCTCATGCTCCGCTCCTCCTCCTGTTTCGGTATGGGTATTTACAGCATATAGCCGTAATCGCTTATAACGGTAAGTATAATGGCCTCTATGTCCCGTTCAAGCTGATTGGGCTTGGTGAGGCAAACCTCGCTGACCTCGCCGTTTAGCCTGAGCCTTACGGTTTTGCTGGCCTTATCCGTCAGCAGGAAGCCGTTGTTTTCGCTGTCCGTAAAGCTTGCTTCATCGGCGAACACAGTAAGCTTATCCTTATACGGGCGGCCCGAATACGGGCAGAACACCGCGCAGTTGCCACATTCGTTGCAAAGCGCGTCTATGTGCACAATCTGCCGCTGCGCCTTGCCCTTGACCTTTATGGCGGCGTTTGCGCGGTTGGGGCAGGAGGATACGCAGCTTTCGCATACCGCGGAGCAGCCAAGGCAGCGCTTTGTTTCCGCTTCGCCGCACATACGCTTAATAAGCTTATTCTTGCGCGCAAGCGTTTCCCTGTAATCCCGCGCCGCGGCGGGGTTGACCATATAGCCCTTGTTGAAGCCTATCACCGCGTCCGCAAAGCGCCTTGCATCGGCAATGGCCTCAACCACCGTTGCCGGCCCGCGCAGCGCGTCGCCCGCCGCATATACGTTGGCGCCGCAGTCAAACGGCACGCGGCCCCTTTCGTCCGCCTTAACGCCGTATGCGCCCAATGCTTCGGCATCCGGCCTTTCGCCCACGGCGGCTATTACGGTATCGGCGGGTATGGTCACGGTTTCGTCCGTTTCGCTTACGCTTCGCCTGCCACTTTCATCAATTTCGCCAAGCGTCATCCTTTTGCATATGAGCATGCCGTCCTTCTGCTCAACGGGCGCAAGAAGCTCGGCAAATTCAACCCCATCCTCCGTTGCAAGGGCAAGCTCCTCCTCATCGGCGGGCATATATTTCCTTGTGCGCCTGTAAACAATGCTCACCCTTTCAACGCCCATGCGCTTTGCCGCGCGCGCCGCGTCCATTGCCGTGTTGCCGCCGCCTATAACGGCAACCGCCTTGCCCGGTGAGAGCGTTTCGGGCGCGTTCTTGGCCCTGTACAGAAAATCTATAACGTTTATAACGTTGCCCCGTATGTCAAGCGCGCCGTGCTTTTGTGCGCCCATTGCAAGCAGTATGTATTCGTAGCCCTCCGCCTTCAATTCATAAAGGCTCGGCGCATCCTTTCCGCATACGAACCTTGCGCCCATGCGCTCGGCAAGGGCAACGTCCTTTGCAATGGCGTCGTTGGCTATCCTGAATTCGGGTATAACGTTTTTAACTATGCCGCCCGGCTCGTTTTCGCGCTCGAACACTGTAACGGGGTAGCCCTCGCGCGCTATGAAGTACGCCGCCGCTATGCCCGCGGGACCCGCGCCTATTATGGCGGTTTTCTTGGCCTCCTGCGCGGGGGCGGGCGCAAGGCGCGCCATAACCGCATCGTAGCCCTTCTCCGCGGCTATTAGCTTTATATTGCGTATGTACACGCTTTCATCGTAAAAATTGCGCGTGCATTTATCCATGCACCTGTGGGCGCATATTGTGCCGGTTATGAACGGCAGCGGATTCTTTTCAAGTATCAGCTCAAGCGCTTCGGGGTACATTTGCTTTTCAACAAGCTCTATGTACTCGCTCACGTCCTGATGTATCGGGCAGCCGCCCGTGCAGGGCGCGGTGAAGCAATCCGCAATGGGCAGGGGAAGGCCGTTTTTCCTGTCCGGCAGGGGCTTAACGGGCTTTTTGTAGTGCGCGTCCGTTTCGGCCTGTGCGCTCAGCGCCGCAACCTTGGCCGCGTTTACGCCCGCATAGGGGCGCTTTGATACGCCGTCGAACAGCTCGCCAAGCTGCTTAAAGCGGGAATATCCGCCCGGCTTCAATATTGTGGTTGCAACGGTTATGGGCCATATGCCCGCTTCAAACAGGGGGACAATATTGAAGCAGTCCGCACCGCCGGAGAACGAAAGCCTTAGCTTGCCTTCAAATTCGCGGCTGAAGCGCGCCGCCATTTCCACCGTAAGCGGATAAAGCGCACGGCCGGACATATACATTTCTTCGCTTGGCAGCTCGTTCGCCTTAACGTCCACGGGGAATGTGTTTGAAAGCTTAAGGCCGAATTCAACGCCGTTATCGCCGGCAAACCGCATAAGCCTATGGAACATCGGCACGGCGTCCGTATATTGAAGATCCTCGTTGAAGTGATGCTCGTCAAAGGCAATGTAATCGTAGCCCAGCCTGTTCAGCCGCTCGCGCGCGAAATTGTAGCCGAGTATGGTGGGGTTGCATTTTACGAATGTGTTAAGCCCCTTTTCGCGTATAAGGTAGCTTGCTATGGCCTCTATCTCATCCGGCGGGCAGCCGTGCAGCGTGGATACGGTAACGCCGGTTGCTATGCGCGGCGATATTGCGGCAAAGTATTCGCCCATCTCGGGGAAGCGGCGGTTCAGCTCCGCCATACATTCGGCCCATATTGGGGTTTTTGAGGCGTCCTTCATGCCCTCTATAAAAGCCTCTATCTTTTCGGTCTTAATGCCCGCAAGGTCGTATCCCACGCTCATGTTGAACTGGAATCCGTTCGGGTCGCCAAGGCCGTATAGCTTTGATATAAGCTTTATTGCAAGGTATGCCTTAACGTATTCCTCAAACGCCTGCGGCACCGTAAGCTCCGTGCTCCATTCGCAGTTATAGCCTTCGTCGTTGGCAAGTATGCAGGGGCGGCTTATGCAGGCGGCAAGCTCCCCGCCGTCCATCTTCTGCACCGTTTTAAGCTCAAAGAACCGCGCGCCCGCATAGTAGCCCGCAATTATATTTTCCGCAAGCTGCGTATTGGGGCCTGCCGCGGGGCCGAAGGGGGCTTCAAGCTTTTCGCCGAAAAGCATAAGCGCGGCCGTGTCCCTTTTAACATAGGGGGAGCTTACGCCGAAAACCGCCCCGCTTGCTTCCTTTTCGCAAAGCATCCATTCTATAAGCTTGGCAAACGATAATGGGTTCATTCTTTCGCTCATTTTATGTTCCTCCTGTTCGTGGTCGCATCAGCCGTTAAGCCTATGCCAAAGCTTTTCCGAAGCCTCAAGCGTTTTTGCGTTTTCGGCTTCCTCATCGGCAATCAGCAGCTTCCTGTCCTTCATAAGCAGCCTGCCCGCGCACATGGTGGTTTCGCACTGCCTGCCCGCCATGCCGAAAAGCATATGCCCGTCTATATTATCCGCGCCGAACGGGGTGAAGGGCTTGTAGTCCATAACTATAACGTCCGCGCTTGCGCCCGCCTTTATTACGCCAAGCTCATTTGGGAAATACTTTGCGGCTATTTTTGCGTTGTTGGCAAACAGCATGGATGTAACCTCGTTCCAGCCTACGTTTGGCATGCCGGCATTGTGCCGCTGAATTGTCAGGGCAACCTTCATGCTTTCAAGCATATCAAACGTATATGCATCCGTGCCGAGGCCCACCAATATGCCCTTTTCAAAAAGCTTCAGCACGGGGGAGCAGCCCACGGCATTGCCCATGTTCGATTCGGGGTTGTTCACAACCATTGTTCCGGTTTCGCGTATTATGTCCATTTCCGCGGGGCTTATGTGTATGCAGTGGCCCAGCAGCGTCTTTTCGCCCAAAATGCCGTTGTACAGCAGGCGGTTCACGCTGCGGCAGCCGTAGTTCTTCATGGAATCGTAAACGTCGTTCATGCCCTCGCAAACGTGGATATGGAAGCCCGTGCGCCCGCCGTTTGCCTTAACGCATTTTTCAAACGT
>CABSAH010000120.1 GCA_902475645.1 uncultured Christensenellaceae bacterium
TATCGGTTATAGTTTGGCCGGTAAGGGCGTTTATTTCGCTTATGCGCTCTATCTCATCGCCGAAGAAGCTTATGCGCAGCGCCTTATCGCTCCAGTTTGCGGGCATAACGTCCACGGTGTCGCCCTTTACGCGGAAGTTGCCGCGGTTAAAATCAAACTCGCTGCGCTGATACTGTATATCCACAAGGCGCCTTAGAAGCTCGTCCCGCTCAATGCGCATACCCTCGCGCACCGATACGGAAAGCTTTAAGTATTCCTCCGGGTCGCCCAATGCGTATATGCACGATACGGACGCGACGATTATAACGTCGCTGCGTTCGTTCAGCGCGCTTGTTGCGCTAAGCCTAAGCTTATCTATTTCGTCGTTCACCGTAGCTACTTTTTCTATATATGTATCGGAGGACGCTATGTAAGCCTCCGGCTGATAATAATCATAGTACGAAACGAAGTATTCCACGGCGCTGTCCGGAAAGAATTCCTTAAATTCGCCGCAAAGCTGCGCCGCAAGCGTTTTATTGTGCGCAATTACAAGAGTGGGCTTCTGCACCCGCTCTATAACCTTTGCCATTGTAAATGTTTTGCCGCTGCCGGTAACGCCCTTTAGCACCTGCAGCCTGTCCCCGTTCAGCACGCCTTGGCTCAGCCGCTCTATCGCCTCCGGCTGATCGCCGCACGGTTCAAACGGGGTTACGGCCTTGAACACGCCCATATCAGCACTCAAAATCCACCGAAACGGAGGATTCAAGCACGCTGTGTATATATTCCTTAACCTTCATGTGTTCAGGATGCGTTGCGTATTCATCCAAGCCCGCCCTATCGTCAAACGTGGCGATGAGCACCATGTGGTACGCGCGCGCGGAATCCATAAAGTCTATGCCCGTTTCCATGCTCCTAAGCGACGGCACCTTGCCCATAAGCGCATTGAGCATGGGGGCTATTTTATATGCCTCCGCCTTGTCGCGGTAACGGTGGCAAACAACGTGTTTTATCATGCTAAACTCCTTCTATGTGCCTTGTATTATTATATCAGAAACGCGGCGCGTTGTGTAGTGCCGTTCGCTGCCCGTTATTCCCTTACGCAGCCCGTGCCGCCCACGCGGATATGCACGACGCCGCCGTTTGCGCCAAGGCGCGAATATATGCGCGAAGGCTTGCCCATGGCCTCGCCCTGGATGAACAGATTCGTTTCATTTGGTTTTATGATGCCGTGCTTATAAAGATAATATGTAAGCGCGCCAGTAGACGTGCCCGTTGCCGCCTCCTCGTCAATTCCGTACAGCGGAGCAAAATTGCGGCAGTGCAGCGCATCGCTTTCCGCCGCAAACGCATGGACGCCCGTAACGTTAAGCTTTTTTGAAAGCTTGGCTATCGCGTCCATATCGGGCTTCAAGTTCGCAAGCACATCCGCGCCTTTAAGCGGCAGCATAATGTCCGCAAGGCCGGTGTTCGATATTGCAGGCTTCAGCTCCCCCATATCCGCTTCGCTTATGCCGTATGCCGCGGCAAGCGCCGCCTTGTCGCCGTCGTTTAGGAATATTAGCGGCTCAGGCTCCGCCATATCCAGCCAAACAAGGCCGTTTGCAATATCCACGTTTATATCGCCCGCGCCCGTTTTGGCAACATAACATTCGCCCTCCTTCACAAGCCCCGCTTTCAGCATATACGCAAACGAGCCCACCGTTGCATGGCCGCACAGCGGCACCTCCTCAACGGGCGTAAAATAGCGTATGCGGAACTCGTTACCGCCTACCGGCAGTATAAACGCCGTTTCGCTGTATCCCATATCCGCGGCAATTTGCCGCATTTCCGCTTCCTCCGGCAGCTTATCCCCAAACACGGCCACGCCCGCCGGATTGCCGCCGAACGGCTCCGATGAAAACGCATCAACAGTTACAGGCTTCATATGCATTTACCTCCGCTTTTTATGCCAGTATAATACCACACCTTACGGCAAAACGCCATTGACAGCACAATATGCCGGATATACAATTATTCCGTTAGATATATCTGACTTACTTATACGGAGGATGTATGGAGCAGATTTCTCGCAAAAGATTAAGCGGGCTTGAATGCGGGCAAAGCGGGCATGTTTATGCCGTTGTATCGCAGGATCGCCGTATGCGGCGGCATATTGTGGATATGGGTATAACGCCCGGCACGGAAATAAAGCTTGTTAAGCTTGCGCCCATGGGCGACCCTCTTGAAATAGAGCTTAGGAGCTACACAATGTCCCTTAGGAAGGCTGATGCGGACACGATAGTGCTTATGAACGACGACGACCACAAAAAGTGGCACGACGATGTTGAGCGCTCAATCGCCGCCAAGGAAAAGCGCGCGAAGGAGGAGCGCGAACGCGGAGCCGACAGGCGCGATGCCGACCATGCGGAGCATAGGCGCGCCGCGGAGCTGACAGGCTTCATAATGGAAAAGAGCATGTGTTCAAGGGACGGCTTTTGCCCCAAGGACACGTTTGAGGACGACAGCCCCGTAAGGCTTGCGCTTGCGGGCAACCCAAACTGCGGCAAAACCACGCTTTTCAACGCCATGACGGGCAGCAAGGAATACGTTGGCAACTGGCCCGGCGTAACGGTTGAAAAAAAAGAAGGCAAAATAAAGCAGCGCGGCGGCAGGGACGGCGGCGGGCTATGCACAATGGGGCATGAGATGACGGTTGTGGATCTTCCGGGCATATATTCGCTTTCGCCCTACTCAATGGAGGAAATAGTCGCCCGCGATTATATTATAAACGAAAATCCGGACGCCATAATAAACATTGTGGACGCCACTAATTTGGAGCGCAACCTGTACCTTACAATTCAGCTTATGGAGCTTGAACGGCCCATGATACTGGCGCTGAACATGATGGACGAGGTTGAAAAGCAGGGCGACAGCATAGACTGCAAGCAGCTTTCGCTTGAGCTGGGCATACCCGTGGTTCCCATAAGCGCGCGCACAGGCGCAGGCATAGACGAGCTTGTTACGGGGCTGCAAAGCCTTATCGCCGCGGCACATACGCAGCTTCACGAGGGCTTTTTGATAGAGCCCGACGATGTGTATGACGATTTTACGCATGAGGAGCATCATAAGATAGGCGCAATAATAGAGCCCTATGCCAAGGCCGCAAGGCTGCCGCTGCACTGGGCGGAAATAAAGCTGCTTGAGGGCGACGAGCGCGTGCGCGAAAGCTTGAAGCTGAGCGATATGGATGCAAAGCTTGTTGACGCCATAATAAACGAATACGCCGCCGCAAACCCGATAGGCGACAGCGAATCGCTTGTAGCGGACAGCCGCTATTCATACATAGAGCGCGTGGCGAAAAAAGCCTATCATCATTCGGGGAAGGCTTCAAGCGCGGACCGCAGCGCAAAAATAGACGCAATACTTACGCACAAGGCGCTTGCGATACCGCTTTTCCTGCTGATAATGGGACTTATATTCCTGCTGACATTTTCAACCGTGGGCGCGGCGCTGAGCGACCTTGTGGGCCGCTTTATAGACGGCGCGGTTGCCCCCGCCGTGATGAATTTGCTGCGAGGCGCGGGCGCGGGCGAATGGTTCATAAGCCTTATTTGCGACGGCATAATAAAGGGCGTTGGCGGCGTGCTTACGTTTCTGCCGCAGATAGCTTTGCTTTTCCTGTGCCTCAGCCTGCTTGAGGACAGCGGCTACATGAGCCGCATAGCCTTCATAATGGATAAGCCCATGCGCCGCTTCGGGCTTAGCGGAAAAAGCTTTATACCGCTGCTTATGGGCTTTGGCTGCACCGTTCCCGCGGCAATGGGCGCGCGCACGATGGATAACGAGCGCGACCGCCGCATGACAATACTGCTACTGCCGTTCATGAGCTGCTCCGCCAAGCTGCCCGTATACGGGCTTATAGCGGGTGCGTTCTTCGTTGAACACCGCGGGCTTATAATATTAAGCCTATATGCGCTGGGCGTAGTATTGGGCATACTTTCCGGCCTTATATTCCGCAAGGCTTCCGCAAACAGGCAGGAGGCGCCGTTTGTAATCGAGCTGCCGCCTTACCGTATGCCAAGCGCGCGCAACGTTTTTACCCATGTTTGGGAGCGCGTGGAGCATTTCCTCGAAAAGGCGGGCACAATAATATTCGCCATGAGCGTTGTGCTGTGGTTCATGCAAAGCTTTGATTTCCGCCTGAACTTCATAGCCGATCCTTCCCTTAGCATACTTGGCTCCATAGGCTCCGTAATCGCGCCCGTATTCGCTCCGCTGGGCTTTGGGTCGTGGCAGGCAAGCGTTGCGCTGCTAACGGGCCTTGTTGCCAAGGAAGCGGTTGTAAGCTCGCTTTCCATGTTCGCCGGGTTTTCCGCCTCCGCCGCAGGCGAAGCCGTGCATCAGGCATTAAGCGGCATATTCACCCCCGCAAGCGCATATTCGTTCCTTGTGTTCGTGCTGCTCTATACCCCGTGCATGGCCGCCGTTGCAACCATCAGGCGGGAAATGCAGTCCCGCGCATGGACGGCGTTTGCCGTAATATGGCAGCTTGCAAGCGCATATATAATGTCCCTGCTGACATATAATATAATCGGCCTGTTCACCGGGGAAACCGATAGGGCCGTGCTGTTCTATGCCATAGCCGCGCTTATTGCAATATACAGCGTGTACTGCATAGCAACGCGCCGCCGCCGCAAATGCGCTTGCGGATGCTCCTCCTGCCGCTCCGCCGCCAAGTGTTCACAAAAAAAGCACCTATAATTTACACTGTCATGCAGGAAATTAAGGTATACTTAACGAAAGATATAATATAGGCGGTTGCAAAATAAGCAATCGCAAGAAAGGGGTAAGAAGGATGATTATAACGATCAGCGGAAAAAACATCGAAGTATCTGATTACCTGGAGAACCTTATAAACAAAAAGGTAAACAAGCTGGACAAGTATTTTCCCGAGGATACCCAGGCACATGTTACGCTCAGCGTGGAGCGCAACCGCCACATTGTAGAGGTCACTATACCCTATGCGGGCGGCATAATCCGCGGCGAGGAAACCTCCGGCGATATGTACGCCTCGGTAGACAATGTACTCAGCAAGCTTGAAAAGCAGATAGTGCGCCACCGCACCAAGCTTGAAAAGAGCCTTAGGGCGGGCGCGTTCCGTGCGCCGGAGCCGGT
>CABSAH010000121.1 GCA_902475645.1 uncultured Christensenellaceae bacterium
AAAGAGCAAAATATTTTTGAACCGTGACTGAGGGAGTCCGTTTAACTGAGGGGTTGACGGGAAGCAAGCAATACCCCCCCCCGACCGTAGTCGGGGGGGCATCTCATCAGAATATTCTGTATGCGCAGTAGAAATACTTGCGCCAGTAGTCGGTTTTGAAGGAGCGGCGGACTACGCAGCCTTCGCCGCTGGAGGCGTCCGCCATTTCGGAGCCGCTTATGGCTATGCCGACGTGGCCTTTGCTGGAGGACATACGGAAAACGAGTATATCGCCCTTGCGCACGTTGTCTATGGAGCCTACCTTTTGATATTTGCCCACGGAGCGCCAGCTCTTGCTGGTCATGTAGCCCTGTCTTACGCCCGCCTGGTTCAGGCACCAGTACACGAAGCCGGAGCAATCGAAGGAGCTTGGGCCCTTGGCGCCGGTCTTGTAGCGGCAGCCGAGCTTAGATAGGGCTATTTCTATAAGCCTGTCCGCGCTTGCGCCGCTTGAATAACTGCCGCCGCCCGAATTGCCGCTGCCGCTGTTGCCGCCGCTTCCGCTGCTGCCGCCGGGCGTTGAAGCGGGCTTGTCGCTTGGGGCGCGTCTTGCATCGGACGAAACAAGCTTTGCCATTGTTGCGCGGCCCACCTTGCCGTCCGTGCTTAGACCGTTCTGCTTTTGGAAGGAGCGCACGGCCGCCTCCGTGCCGGAGCCGAAGTAGCCGTCTGCATCGGAAAGATAGCCCAGCTTTTTAAGGCGCTTCTGCACGTTTTTAACCGTGTCCCCACTCATGCCTATGGTCAGGGCGTTTGCCTGCGCGTTGGAGGACATCAAAAGCTTGCGCGTCTGCGGGCCTATGTGCCCATCCGCAATAAGGCCGTTTAGCTGCTGGAAAAGCTTAACCGCGCTTACGGTGTCCCGCCCGAACGTGCCGTCCGGCTCCGTGGTGAGATAGCCCAGCTTGAACAGCCGCTTTTGATATTTCATCACATCGTCGCTCTTTTCGCCGTATGAAAGCGAATGTGGAATCGCATCCTCGCTGTAAAGCGCTTCCTTTGTGTTCACGCCTATCATGCCGTCCACGGCCAAATGGTTCCTGTCCTGAAACTCCTTTACCGCCGCGGCCGTTTCGTCGCCGAAATAGCCCGTGGCGCGCTTCATGTAATCAAGCTCCACAAGGCGCTTTTGCAGCTCCTCTATATCCGTTCCCTCGTCGCCGACCGTGGCCATATACGGCAATGCGTCGGCGCGCATCAATTTGTCGTATGTTTCAGGGCCTATGTAACCGTCAACCGTGAGCGAATGCCTGCGCTGGAAAACCTCAACGGCCTCCTTGGTAACGCTGCCGTATTTCTCTGTCGGCTCGTCGTAGTCCATATAGCCAAGCTCCATCAGCCTTTCCTGCACGGCCTTCACCTGCGCGCCCGATGTTCCCTTTCCCATGGATACGGGCGTTGGCGTGGGCTCCGGCGTGGGTGCGCAAAACGTTACGGCGGGCGTAGGCGTCATTATTGCGGCTATATCAACCGCATCGTTTGGCAGAAGGAAGGTTGCGGCCTCCCCGTGCGCCGCGCCGTTGCCGCCAACGCATATTATAACAATAACGGCAACCACCACCGCCCCCGCGGAGCCTAACGTAATAAGCGCGCGCGGCTTTTTGGTGCGCACGCCGTCTATAAAGCCGCCAACGGCCCTGCGTATGCCTCCTGAGCGGCGAAACGCGGCGTTTCTCCTTCGTATTCTTATAATTGTGCGCTTTAGGGCGCTGCGTGCGCCGTCAAGCGTTTTTTTAAGCTTTTGCTTAATACCGTTGAGCATACTCAGGCTCCAATCCTTACTTATACTGCGTTTATTATAGCATATAAGCGCCGTAAATGCTTTTGAATATTCCGTAAACACATATTTTGCCTTTTTGGCTTACCGCTGCGGGCGCGGCTTGTGCTATAATCATTCAATAAAGGCGCAAGCGAAAAAAGAGGTGTTTACATATGGCTGAATTCTTTGTTGACCTTAATTCCGACCTTGGCGAAAGCTTCGGCGCATATACCGTTGGCATGGATGCGGAGGTGCTCAATTTCGTATCCTCCGCAAACATAGCCTGCGGCTTCCATGCGGGCGACCCCGCCGTTATGAAAAAAACCGTAGCAATGGCAAGGGAGCGCGGCGTAAGCATGGGCGCGCACCCGGGCTATCCCGACCTTATGGGCTTTGGGCGCAGAAACATGAGCGTAAGCGCGGACGATATGCACGACTATGTGCTTTATCAGCTCGGCGCGCTTTCTGCGTTCGTCGGTGCGGCGGGGGCAAGGCTTGTTCACGTTAAGCCGCACGGCGCAATGTATAACATGGCGGCAAAGGATATGTCCCTTGCGGCGGCGGTATGCCGCGCGGTGAAGGAGTTCGATCCTTCGCTTATATTGCTTGGCCTTGCCAACAGCCGCTTTGCGGACGCGGCGGAGGAGGCGGGCATACGCTTTGCAAGCGAGGTTTTTGCGGACAGGGGATATATGGACGACGGCTCGCTCGTGCCCCGCGCTCAGGCGGGCGCAATCATAACGGACGAGAACGAGGCCGTAAGCCGCGTTATAGGCATGATAAAAAAGGGAACGGTAACAAGCGTATCGGGCAGGGAGATACCCGTGCGCGCGGATTCCGTATGCGTACACGGGGACGGCGCAAAGGCATTGAGCTTTACGCAAAAAATTCGCTCTGCGCTCATTGCACAGGGCATTGAAATACGCCCGCTTGGGGAGATAATAGGCTGAAATGGAGCATAACGGAGTAAGGATATTAACTCTGTCCGACAGCGCGCTTTGCATTGAGCTTGGGCAGGGGATAGACCGCGAAACAAACGGACGTGTACACGCGCTTTGCCGCGCGGTTAATGAGGCGAATATTTCGGGCGTTACGGAGGCCGTGCCTACATACCGTTCGCTTGCCGTGCATTACGATATGCTTAAAACGGGTCAAGCGGAGCTTATAAGCGCCCTGCTGCCCCTAATAGACGGCGCAGGCCGCGGGGAGCAGGCGGAGGGCAGGATAGTCCGCATACCCGTGCTTTACGGCGGGGAATGGGGCATGGATATAGAAACCGTGGCAAGGCTCAATTCGCTTACGGCGGAGGAGGTCATAGCCCTGCACACCGCGCCCGAATACCCCGTGTATATGCTCGGCTTCCTGCCCGGGTTCTGCTATCTTGGCGGCATGGATGCGCGCATTACCGCGCCGCGGCTGAAAACCCCGCGCGTGAGGATAGAAGCGGGCAGCGTGGGCATTGCGGGGGAGCAGACGGGCATTTACCCCATTGCGTCGCCGGGCGGCTGGCAGCTTATAGGCCGCACGCCGCTTTCGCTTTATTCGCCGCGCAGAAAAAAGCCCATATTGCTTGAAGCGGGCATGCGCATAAAATTCTATTCAATAGACCGCGCCGAATACGAGCGCATACGGGCGGAGGAGGAAGCGGAATGAGCAATATAAAATTCATCCGTGCCGGCCTTTTTACAACCGTTCAGGACGGCGGCAGGCGCGGCGGTCAAGCCCTGGGCATGCCCACGGCGGGCGCAATGGATACGTACGCATTCAGCCTTGCAAACGCATTGGTGGGCAACGATATTGGCCAAAGCGCAATAGAGGCCACGCTCTTTGGCCCCACGCTTGAAATAGGCGCGGATTGCGTATTCGCCGTTACTGGCGCGGACATGGGCGCAATGCTGAACGGGCAAGCCATAGAGCCGAACCGCGCATACGCGGCAGGGGCGGGCAGCATATTGACATTGGGCGCGGCAAGCGCGCTCAGCAGGGCCTATATTGCATTTGCGGGCGGCGTGGGCGGCAGCATGGTTATGGGCAGCCGCGCAACGTATACAAAGGCCGCAATAGGCGGCATAGACGGGCGCAGAGCCAAAAACGGGGATACCGTTGAGCTGCTTTGCCCAAGCGTTAAGCTTAAAAACATGGCGCTTCGCCATGCGTGGGGCAAGCTTATACCGCCGTATTCGTCAAGCCCCGTATTGCGGGTGACGCCGGGGCCGCAGAGCGACTATTTTTCAAAGGAAGGGCTTGATACGCTGTTTTCCTCCGAATATACCGTTACTGCCGAAAGCGACCGCATGGGATGCAGGCTGAGCGGGGCCGAGGTACGCTTTGCGGAGGGCAAAAACGGCAACATAGTATCGGACGCCGTGGCGTTCGGCTCGGTGCAGATACCGTCGGGTCAGCCCATAATAATGATGGCAGACCACCAGACCACGGGCGGCTATACAAAGCCCTGCTGCGTTATAAGCGCGGATATTCCGCTTGCGGCGCAGCTAAGGGCGGGCGACACGGTGCGCTTTGCGCCCGTAACAATCGATGAAGCGCAGGCGGCACACAGGGCGCACATGGCGGCGCTTGATGAATTTATACGCACGCTTCGACATGGCTTTATATATCGCCACAGGCCGTTTTATATGCAGCTTAACGGCCGTAGCTTTGCCGTTACGGTGGACGAGATAGTGTAATGGGAATTGGTATAAAAAGGAGGATTTACGCATGGAAACCGCACCCGCGCCGCAATGCGGCAACGAAACGACAGAACTGCTTAAAAGAATAGCCGCCGCAAGCGAGGCGCAGTCCCAAACGGCAAGGTGGCGCAGGCTTTGCGCGCAGACTGTGACGGCTTGCGCCGTGCTGATAGCCTTGGCCGTTGTGGTGCTGTGCGCCGTGCTTATACCGCGCGCGGCAAAAACGCTTGGCGGCATAGACGCTGCAACGGACGAGCTTAACGCCGTTGCCGCAACGCTGAATCAGGTGGACTTCATAGGCATGAGCCAAAGCATAGCCGAGCTTACGGAGCAGGGCAAGGACACGCTCAACACCGCGCTTGAGGACGTTGAAGCCTCTCTGGGCAGTATGCAGACCGCGCTCGACAACGTATCCCGCCTTGACGTGGACGGCCTGAACCAAAGCATTGCCGACCTTGGCGCCATAGTGGAGCCCATGGCGCGGCTGTTCGGGAAGAGGTAGAGAGGAGGGTGCGGAGCGGAGGGGTAAACGGGGCTGCTGTTTGTTTTCGTAAACCCCTCAGTTAAACGGACTCCCTCAGTCACGGTTCAAAAATATTTTGCTCTTT
>CABSAH010000122.1 GCA_902475645.1 uncultured Christensenellaceae bacterium
AAGATAGGTAGCTGCCGGATACCAACGAAAAGAACAGTCCAAACGGACTGTTCTTTTTCGTTGCTATATGATATTTACTCATCTTCCAGTGGCGTCCGGCCGTAGGCAAGTTGGCTGGCGATGGGGCGAAGTTGAGCGCGTCCGGTGGACGATTAAGCGAAACGGAGCAACTCAAGCACAGGGAGTTGAAGGCAGGCGCCCCTGCGCCAACGCGCAACGACCATGTGCGCAGAGCCGGGAAGATAGGTGCAGAGTTTCCTTTTGCGCTATATGATATTTACTCATCTTCCCCGCGCCGTCCGGCCGTAGGCAAGTTGGCTGGCGATGGGGCGAAGTTGAGCGCCCGCTGTGCGGGATGAAGCGAACAGACGGAGGAGATGAACCGTGGCGTTGCTTGCTTGTCGTTAACCCCCAGTCGCCTTGCGGCGACAGCTCCTCGTCCGGGGAGCCTTTTGGACTCCCTCAGTCAAACCTCCGGTTTGCCAGCTCCCTCTAAGAGGGAGCCTTTTGGTGCGCCTTACAAGCTTTCATATTAAGCCTGCCCTGAAAGGGGAGGTGGATGCGAGTGAAACGAGCAGACGGAGGGGTTGTGCGGGGCTGCTGTTATTTTCGCCAACCCCTCAGTCGCCTGACGGCGACAGCTCCCCGTCCGGGGAGCCTTTTGGCGTTGTATAAACTCAAAGCCAAAAGCCTCCCTGTCGAGGGAGGTGGATTTTGCGTTAGCAAAAGACGGAGGGAGTCATAATAAGCTGTCCCCGCTGGCGGGGGATTCGAGCCGAGCGCGTCCGGTGGACGATACAGCGAGGGGAGAATCGGTTGAAATATGGTCGTCTTGCGGAGCTATCGCTTGCATAACTCACTATTACGTCCGTTTGTGTTGAAAAAAGTCACTCACTATGCCGTCAAGCTGGGCTGATATTTCTGTGAAGTCGCAATTCAGGTCAAGCGTTTTTGCGCATATAATATTGCCGCTCATGTTGAATGTTTCATCGATAGGAGGCTGCTCGTCCGTTTTGGCATATAGCAGCAGACCGGATACGTCGCCGCCCTGCGCAGCGTGGTTTTTTACATATGCAAACATCTGATAAAGATGGCTTGACCGCAGAGCGATTGCCCCGTATGGGGAAGGCGGTATGATTTGATTATAGAATTTTGCGTCTATTATAAGCGTTTTCGCGCCGCGTGAAAGCATGACGTCGGACTGCATTTGCGGCAGAAGATGAGCGTTCGGAGCATCGAGCGCCCAGTCTATTTGCGCCGATGCCGTTTTCAGCTCGGGGTGCTCCTTGCGATAGTATTCAAGTATGAATTTTTCATACAGCCTTGCCATTTGCGGCTCGTCAAATTCCGTAAGCTTAACGATTCCGGACACGCTTGAATGAAGCAGGCTTTTTATCACCAGATAGCATACGGAAAGCAGCATTTGGTATTCTTGGTCATTGCGATAATATTGCAAATGCCAGTTTATCGAATGGATATCAACGGTATCCACATCGGCAAAATACATTAGCAGGCTGCGTATTTCATGCTTGCGCTGTTTGGATATATCAAATGTTAAAAGCAGCTCAAGAGTTGATTTGAGTATGCGGTTTTTATAGGAATTTACGGAGTAATCGTCATAGCTGCATACAAGCCGCTTTTTAATCATTGCCCCGCTTTTAAGCGAATCGGTAATATCTATTTTGCCGCGCACGGAAGCAAGCGGTTCGGAAAACGGTATATACTCCCTTTGGAAGCCGCGTTTAAGCTGCAACGACACCCCGCGGCAGAGTATTGCCGCGCATAGCTCGGCAGAATTGGCGAACGGCTCTGTTGCCATACGCCGGTATCCTTTTTCGCGCAGGGCGCGGAAAGCATACGAGAGCATATAGTATATGTTTTGAATCGGTATCACCGTATTGCCCCTCTTAGCCTATCCGCCCATTTATTGACGGTGGGCCTATCGTCAAACCAGTATTCACTTATCAACGGAAGTATTTCGTATTCCACAATGAATGAAAGGTCGGGCTGACTGTCGGGCTGAATATTGCAGAAATAGCTATGCCCTATGCAAAAGCCTTCGCCGAGCGCGTCATCGGCGGCAATGGCGGCGTTCAGCTCCTTTACGCAGTCCATAAGCCTGTTGAACTTAGTGTTTGCAAGGCTTTTTTGATATTTGATGAATCCGTCCGAATCGAACGCGGGTTTTATGGTGACGAATGCGAAACGGCGGCGCAGCGCGTAATCCAGCATTGCAAGGCTGCGGTCTGCGGTATTCATCATGCCTATGATATAAACGTTTTCGGGAACGCTGAACATCTCGTCGGAATACAGCAGCCGCATTTGCTGCCCGCGCTTATCGCTTTCCATAAGCATGAACAATTCGCCGAATATTTTGCTCAGGTTGCCGCGGTTGATTTCATCTATTATGAGGATATATGCGTGTTCCGCGTCGGCTTCGGCTTTTTTACAGAAGTTGTAAAATACGCCCTTCCTCAGCTCAAAGCCGCTTTCTGTCGGGCGGTAGCCCTCTATAAAATCCTCGTAGGAGTAGCTTTGATGGAATTGTATAAACTCCGTCCTGTCAGCACTCTCCTTATCAAATAAGGACTGAACAAGCTTTTTGGCCATATACGTTTTGCCTACGCCCGGCGCGCCCTGCAATATTATGTTTTGCTTAACACTAAGCAGATTCAGTATATCAAAATACTGCTGGCGGGTTATAAACACGTCGCTTAAAAAATCTTCCGGAGTATACTCTTCACGCTGCAATATGATATCGGTAATATCGTCCTCGCTGAATATTTTCTTTATGTCCGCAACGTATTCTCCGTACATCGTAATGTCCGTAAGGGCCTTTGTAACGGCTTCCCCGGGATGCTCCCATTCGCCGCGGTGCGTCCATTTTACGCTGCGTATGTTTTTGCAGCCTGCCGCGTCTTTATCGTAACGGTAGCGGGATGTGACTATGCCGCGCCCGATTATGGTATGCTTTCCCTTTTTAGCTATTATAACATCGCCTATTTCCACTTCATGCACAAACTGCCATGCTTCGAGGGCGGAATGGGTAAACGAGCGCGATGGGTCTATCATTTTCTGCATCTGCTGCCGCATTTCTTCCTTTGAAGAATATGCCGAAAGGTCGCCTAACTCGTTCCGCTCTATCGCCATAATGCCGCGGTTATAGTAATCATCCCAATTAACGGCGTTGTTGCCCGGCGAATATATCCAATAGTGAATATCTTCTAAATTAAATACGCCCATAATGCCCTCCTGCGATTTGTTTAGATATACTATGAGTTTACATAACCGCACCCCCCATGTCAACCCCACCCGCCTTTTCCCTTGCGCGGCGGGCGATTTCATGGGATAATATAAGTTAATACGAATTGGATTGGGAGGATAGGGCTTATGCGGCTGTTTATCGCAATAGATTTGCCACGCTCGTTTAAGGCGGAGGTTTCAAGGATTCAGAAGGAGCTTAAGCAACTAAGCTGCGGCGGCAGGTTCGTGCCGGGCAATAATTTCCACATAACGCTGCACTTCATAGGCGAAAGCCGCGATCTTCAGGGCGCGGTTGCCGCCATGCACGAGGCCGGGCGCGGCATCAGGCCGTTTACGCTGCATCTTGGCAAATACGATTGCTTTGACAAGGGCGGCAAGAAAACATCGTTCCTTGAGGTAAAGGGTCAGCTTGATGAGCTTAACGCCCTTTATGAATCGCTGCAAAGCGCGCTGTACGATAACGGCTTTTCGCGCGAGCGCAAGCGCTTTACGCCGCATATAACGCTTGGACGCAACGTTGAGCATGACGAAATAGCCACAATGGAGCTAAAGGATCTTTCGCCCAACGCCAGCATGACCGTTATGGGCTTCACACTGTTTGAAAGTCGGCGCGAGGAGGGCAAAATGGTCTATTTGCCGCTGCATACGGAAAGGTTCTAAGGCTTATATTTTTGCGGAAAGGGGTTATGCGCATGGGACGGGTGAGCATACTTACCGGACGCTCCGGCAGCGGAAAAAGCCGATATTTAAGGCGAATGGCTGCGGAGCTTATAAAAAAGAGCGAACGGGTGCTGTATATTGTGCCGGAGCAGTTCACGTTTGAAACGGAGCGGGCATTGGCGGAAGCAATGGGCAGCGGGCTTTGGGATGCGGACGTTTTTTCGTTCACCTCGCTTGCGCGGAGGGTGCTGAACGAGGCGGGCGAACGCCGCACGCTAATGAGCGAGCAGGGCCGCCTTATGGTAATACGCAAATGCGCGGACGAGCTTGCGCCAAAGCTCATTTCATTCGGGCGCGTGTATCATAGGGGCGGCTTCACGGGGGAGTGCGCCCGCTTTTTTATGGAGGCCAAACGCGCGGGCATAGAGCCGGCCGCGCTTATGGATGCGGCAAACGCAAAGGGCATTGATACGCCGCTTGGCGCAAAGCTTCACGACCTTGCCCTGCTTTACGGTGAAAGCGAGGCGTATATGGCGCGCACGTCGCTTGACGCGGAGGAATCGCTGAAGCTGCTTGCTAAGCTTTTGCCCCAAAGCGAGCTTGGCTCGCGCCACGTTATAATAGACGGGTTCGACATGATATCAAAGCGGCTTTACGGCGCAGTAGCCGCGCTTATGGATACCGCGCCGGACGTTACCGTTGCGCTAAGGCTTGACCTTTCCCCCGACTGCCGCGACAGGGCGGTTTTTTCGGCGGATGAGCGCATACTTAAAAACATACTTTCGCTTTGCGATGAACGCGGCATAAAGCCCCGTTTCATAACGACGGAGGGCGAGAAGCCCCGCCATGCGTCAAGGGCGCTGATGCACCTTGAACGCGAGGGCTTTGCGTTCCCGTATAATAAGTTCAGCGGCACGGCGGACGGCGCGATAGAGCTTTTTGCCGCAACGGACGTTAAGGCGGAGGTTACGGCCGCGGCAGAAAAGGCGCAGCGGCTGATAGACGAAGGCTACAGATACAGGGAAATTGCAATAATAGCATCCGATACGGACAAGTATCTTGAGCCCATGATGCGCGCCCTGCGGGAGCGGCACATACCGTTTTTTACCGATACAAAGCGCAAGCTTGCAAGCTACGCCGCAAGCGA
>CABSAH010000123.1 GCA_902475645.1 uncultured Christensenellaceae bacterium
TTTTACGGCGACAGCACGTTCCATTACGCCAATGGCCACAGCAGCACAAAAACGGGACAGGTCTATCTCACCATCAACGCCATTGACGGCAGCATAATAGACCGGGCCTTGGGCTATTAAGGAGGTAACAATGAAAAGATTCACGGCAATTTTGCTTTCAATATTTACCGTATTTGCCCTAACCGCCTGCCAGCCCACGCCCGAAGCGGCGGTTGTGGTGCAGAAGGATACGGACAGAATGGTTGAACAGGCGGCAAACGCGGAAAACGGCCAGACGCTTTCCGATTTGTCCATACCGGATGGGCGCTATGTTCTTGATAATGAAACGGCTGGCGGTAGGCTGAAAATTCATGTTGACACCAAAGTGCGTAAGCCCGACGTTGGCAGCATCCCTATACGCAAGGCCGCTATAACCGTTTTTACGCAGGAGCAAGTTACGGGAATATTCAATTATCTTTTCCCCGATGAAAAGCCCATAAGCCAAAGCTACATTCGAGAAACCAAGGCCGATATAGAAAAGCAGATACTCATCCTTAGGCAGCGGCTTGAGGATAAGAGCTATTTGAACAACGGCCAAACCGAGGATGAGATGCTTGCTTTGATTGCCGCAGCAGAGGAACGGTATAAGACTGCACCGGAAACGCTCCCCGCGCCCGCTGCTTCTGACGGCACAATGACATTGTACGAAGGACAGGCTACCGATGAAAACGGAATCTCAATCGCCGGAGAAACCTCGCGCTTTTACCTGTTAAGCGCCTCTTTTGATGGCTATACGCGGGGCATTAGCGTTTCAACTGCGCTTTCCGCATCCTTGCGGGACTTGGAGTCCGCAAACCATAAGTCCGGAGTTTTATCCTATTGGGATAATTCCGCGCCGACATATACCACAAAAGGGATGCTGCGAACTGACGGAAGGTCGCTGCCCGAAGCGGCGCAGGGAAAGCTTACAATTTCTTATGATGAAGCAAAAGCGCTGTGCGACGGATTCTTTGCCGCCGCCGGAATGGGCGGTGATTTCGGCGTAGGTGCGGCGTTTATAGTAGACGACAAGGGTACAGGGCTTGTTGACGGAAGATGGGAAAACGGTAAATACATCGAAGGGCTTAAAAATCCCGCGCAGAACTACGCATGGCAATTTTATTATGCGAGGATGGCGGATAATATTCCCATTATGCTAAATACCATTGCCGGCGGAAGCACCGGCAGCGAATTTCAGATAAGCTGGAACTATGAATATATCTGCTTCACGGTGGATAATAACGGCATTGCTTCGGTTCATTGGATGTCTCCCATTGCCGTTGGCGATGTGGTGCAGGAAAATGCCGTGCTTAAAAGCTTCCCAGAAATCATGGGCGTATTTGAAAAGATGGTAAGGGTACAATACGAGCCGATGCTTAATACGCGATATCCGGACGGGAATATCGAAATAAACGTGGATGATATAGAACTGTGCCTGATGCGTGTTCGGGAACCGAACGGCGATGGGACAACGGGTTTACTCGTTCCCGCATGGGTATTTTACGGACACAACATAGCAACGCATAGCGCCGGAGAGCAGTCGTTTGATTTTTCGGGCGGTATCGCCTACCGCTGGCCGCAGGCACCGATAGTTTTATTCGCAATCAACGCCATTGACGGCAGCGTGATAAATTTTACATGGGGCTATTAAGGAGGTAACAATGAAAAGATTCACGGCAATTCTGCTTTCAATATTTACCTTATTTGCACTAACCGCCTGCCAGCCCACGCCCGAGGCGGCGGTTGTGGTGCAGAAGGATACGGACAAGATGATAGAAAAGGCGCAGTCAACGCCCGCAACAACGGATGCGCCGACCCCTTCCTTGAAGGAGCGTTATGCAATACCCGATGCGCTTTCCTACACCCAAACCGGAGCCGGCGGCAAGCTTAACATAAGCGTGGAGGCGGTTGTAACCGCCCCAAACGGCGCGCTCCCAATAGTGCGGGTGGAGGCGGCGGAGTTTTCGCAGGAGACGGTAACGGCCTTCTGGAATGCATTCATAGGCGACACTCCCATGTTTGAACAGAACTATGTGCAAACAAAATCCGATATCGAAAAAGCGATATTATATTATAAGCAGGTGCAGGCGGGCATGATAGACGGACTGGAAACGCCGGAGGAAGCGCAGGAGGTAATAGACGCGCTTGAAGCGGCATACCCTTCCGCGCCGGATTCCGTGGAGCCTGTGCCGGCTACGCCCGAATTGAAGCGAATCCCCGTCGATTTAGGCGAATACAGAAACGTTGCGCATTACTACGGTCTGCACGCCACAAATAACGAGCAGCGTTTGTACTTCAACGTGTATAACCATTACGACAACACGAAGGCCATAGAGATAAAGAACTACGACAGGAACGGAAATCAAACGGGCAGTACCATACTGGGCGTATCACGGCGCGCCATCCTGCATTGCATGCGCATGAATGACCGTGGCGATAGGTGTTACATCAACGCAGACACTATGCGCATGGAGCGCGGCGACGCTTTGCCGGAGCAGGCCTCAGCATTTATAAGCCTTACCCCGGCGGAAGCCGCCGCGGCGGTTGATGCGTTCATTGCCAAGGTCGGCCTTGCGGACGTTATGGCGGTAAGCGACATATATCTTTGCAATGACCGCGACGAACTCAACGGTAGACCTGAGACATCGGCATTCGCATATGAAATATTCTGCACACGCCTAATACACGGCACGCAATGCGCCAATATTTTGAACGCCCATGAAAGCAGCCAAACCGCAATAAAACACGATGCCTTTGCGCCTACATGGGGGTATGAATCCTTCAAATTCCGCGTGGACGACACGGGAATATTTAACATAAGCTGGACTTCGCCCGTTGCATCTACCGAAACCGTCACGGAGGATTCCGCGCTAAAGCCCTTCCATGAAATAGAGGAAATAGCAAAAAAGATGCTGCCTATAATATTTGAGCCGGATGCAAAGGACAAACGGGTAAAGAGCATAGATATTTCGATAGACAGGGTAACACTCAGCCTTTGGCGGATAGCTGAGCAGGACCGCTTTGACCACGGCCTTTATATCCCCGTATGGAACTTTTTCGGCACCCGCAGCGAAACCATAATTCTACCGGATAGAGATTTCACCAATGTGACCAATGGCGCTATGCTGACAATCAACGCCATTGACGGCAGCATAATAGACCTTGACGTGGGGTATTAGAAGGATATATCGCATCTAAGCTCCTTTTCGGCTTCTTCGTATTCCTGCTGCCAGCCTTCCGTAAGCTCCTGCACCTTTACGTTTACGGAGAAGCCGATGCTCCTTCCGTCTATGTTTTCGGGGGTTATGGGTAACTGTATCTCCCAACAGGTTTCCGCGCTGTGCATAGGATGAAGTTCAATGTCATCCGGAAGAAGCCTTTTTACGAGCAGGTTTTCGCCCATGCGATAGGTCTTTCCTTCGATATTTACTTTGATGCTGCCGAGCCTTACGCTGCCCGACGCACCCTCCCCCGCCGTTAGCGACAGCATAACGGTTAAAGCGGAATCGTCAACGGAAACGTCCTTTACGGCGGCGGTAATACCCATTACGGTGACGGGTGCGCCGTCGAAAGCTATTTTCAGCGGAAGCCCTGCCAGCTCCGAAAGCCGCGCGGATTCCGAAAGCCACGCTTTCCGTTCCTGCTCATCCTTGGGAAGCTGCACTTTATCCGCCTGACGGTCGTATTTGAAGCAGAAGTCGCTATCCTGTGCGCTGAGCGTTATAAGTATATTGCATGGAAGCTCCTGCATCCATGGGGTAGAGTAGACGGCGTAATGCTCCGTATCGTTGCCCTTTAGCGGGAAGCTTTCCTTAACGGCTTCTTTCATATGGCCGTTTACGGCAATTTCAACCGAGTCAGGCATTTTCCTTTGCAGCGGCGCAGCCATTCCCACAAAAAGCCGCTGCATAACCGCATCTTTTGTTCCCGCAGGGGTATAGAAGCAGAATTCGGAAAGTATCAACTCTCCCTCCTGCTGCCCCACGGCAACGGCATTATCCGAAATTGCTTCCATTACACGGAGCATAACCGCATCCTCCGTTGCCTGAAAATCCAGCCACATATCCATTTCTCTTGCCTGCTCGGAAGCGTCGTTTTCTATTTCGGCCCTTATTGAAGGATATGCCGCTTCGTGCTGCTCCTTGGTTTCTCTCATCTGCTCCCTTGCTTGGCCAAACACATTTTTGTATAGTGATACTGCCGCATATGCGGTGCAGGCGCACAGCAGAATAATAAGAGCAGCAATAGCCGCAAAAGCAAATGGTCTGCGGCGGCGGAACAGGCGGACTCCGTCCAATTTTTTCTTCGGAAGATTGCCGAGCGTGGACTGCACGCGGCAAATAAACGCAGCATCGGGCAGTGGTCGGTTTTCCTTCATCAGCCGTGCAAAAGCATCTTTTTTATCTAAAATATAACTAAACTCCATAGTCCCTTAGCTCCTTTCTTAAAATATCCCGCCCGCGGGACAGCCGCGAAAGCACGGTTCCTTTGGGGAGTTCCAATACATCGGCAATTTCCTGCACTTTCATGTCCTCATAATAAAACAACATTATAGGAACCCTGTATATCTCCCCAAGCCTCAACACAGCGCGGTTAACATCCGAGCGCATATCAGTATCGCACTCCTTGTTCGGCAGGTTTTCCGGCAGCTCTGCCCATCCTTTTCTGCGCCTTATATTACGGCTTTCATTCATTACTATTTTAATCAGCCATGCCTTGAAATTAGACTCCTCCCTAAGGGTGAAGCGCTTTTCCCACGCCCGCAGCAGGGCGTTCTGTACCGCGTCGCCGCACAGCTCCCTGTCCGCCAGCAAAGAATAGCTTACAGTGAACAGCAGCCCTGTAAGCTTGCCTACCTCCGACGCAAAGCCTTCCTCTGTCTGCACATAGAAAGCAGTATCCATTGGCGCCTCCCTTCCCGCTTATGTATTCATTATTATAGAGCAAAATGGCGGCCAAAATATTGCACCGAACAAAAAAATGCCGTATATCGGGCAAATAATTCTCCGTGAGCCTATAATCCGATACGGGCGTTT
>CABSAH010000124.1 GCA_902475645.1 uncultured Christensenellaceae bacterium
CACTGAACGCTATCGAAAAAGAGCGCGGCATCAGCAAGGACATATTGATAGACGCATTCGAGTCCGCACTGGTGGCGGCGTATAAGCGCAACTACAATACAACCGCCAACGTGCGTGCAGTTGTGGACCGCGATACGGGAGAGGTGCAAATATTTGCATCCAAAACCGTTGTCGAGCAGGTTGAAAACCAATACAGCGAAATTTCGCTTGAAGAAGCGCGGAATATCAACCCGCTTTTTGAAATAGGCGACGTGCTGGAGGAGGAAGCCGACCCCAGCAAGTTTGGCCGCATAGCGGCGCAGACCGCCAAGCAGGTTGTTGTGCAGCGCATAAGGGAGGCCGAGCGCGGCGTTATATACGATGAGTTTGCCGAAAAGGAAAACGAGATACTTACGGCCATAGTGCAGCGCGCCGAAAAGGCGGGCGTATACGTTGAGCTTGGCAAAACGGACGGTCTGCTTTCCTATAACGAAACCATACCGGGCGAGGAATACAATAATAACGACCGCATTAAGGTATACGTTCTTGAGGTAAGAAAGACCAATAAGGGGCCGCAGGTGCTCGTTTCAAGGACGCATCCCGGCCTGGTCAAGCGGCTGTTTGAATTGGAAGTGCCGGAAATAATGAGCGGCGTTGTGCAGATAAAGTCCATTGCGCGCGAAGCCGGCTTCCGCACAAAGGTTGCCGTGCATTCAACCGATCCTATGGTGGACGCCGTGGGCGCATGCGTGGGTCAAAAGGGCATAAGGGTTGAGCGCATGGTGAACGAGCTGCACAATGAAAAGATAGACATCATAGAATGGGACAGCGACCCTGCCGTGTATATTGCAAAGGCGCTAAGCCCCGCAAAGGTCATAATGGTTTATATAAACGAAACCGAAAAGGCCGCCAAGGTAGTTGTGCCGGATCAGCAGCTTTCCCTTGCAATAGGCAAGGAGGGGCAGAACGCGCGCCTTGCGGCAAAGCTTACGGGCTGGAAGATAGACATCAAGAGCCAGAGCCAGGCCGAAGAGGAGCTTGAACGCATAGAAATTGAGGATTCGGACGCTGCCGAAGAACCGGAGGTATAATGGCCGCAAAGAAAACGCCCATGCGCATGTGCGTGGCGTGCAGGGAAATGAAGCCCAAGCGCGAGCTGATACGCATTGTGCGCACGCCCGAAAACGAAATATGCGCCGATACCACGGGCCGCGCAGCCGGACGCGGCGCATATATATGCAAAAATCAGGCGTGCCTTGAAAAGGCGATTAAGATACACGCGCTTGAAAGGGCGCTGGATAAAAAGATAGACGAGGAAGTGTTTATAAGGCTGCAAAAGGAGATGGACGCCGGTGATAAACAGTAAATTGGCGGCGTATATAGGCTTTGCGGCGCGCGCAAGAAAGCTGAAAAGCGGGGACTTTACCTGCGAAAAGCTTATGAAGCAGAAAAAGGTGCGGCTTATGCTTTTGGATAGCGGCGTAAGCGCGAACACAAGGGAAAAATACGAGGCGCTGTGCAGCGGGGCGGAAATAGACTGCCTGTACATAGACGATCTCGGGCGGCTGATAGGCAAGGATGCCCACATGACGGCCGCCGTAACAGACCGGCACTTTGCCGGAATAATCCGGGAAGCCTACCAGGCGACCGAACAAGCAAACTAAAAGGGGTGGCAAGAATGGCAAAAGCAAAGGTAATGGATTCTGCCAGGGAGCTTGAAGCCCGGGCTAAGCAGCTTTTTGAGCGTATAAAGGGCATGAACAGCGAAATGAACGCAACGCTTGAGGACATGCGCCAATACGAAGGCAGGCTGATAGAAAAAGAGAAGGCAGCCGAAAAGGAGCGCGCGGAGGCGCTGAGGATAGAGCGGCTTAAAGAGCTGGCCAACAGCGCGGATACCGCGGCGTACCATAGCGGCGAGCCTGAAACCATAGAGCAGGAAAAGCCGCAGCAGGCTGAGGAAAAGCCGCAGCGGGCCGAGATAAAGACAGAGGAGAAGCCGCAGGCGGCGGAGCAAAAGCCGGAAGCGGCAAAGCCCGAGCCCACAAAGGCTGAACCCGTAAAGGAGACGCCAAAGGCTGAACCGGTAAAGGAGGCGCCAAAGCCCGAAAAGGCCGCGGAGGAGAAAAAGGGCGAAGAAAAGGCGGCGGCAGCGGCGATTGAGCCGCAGAGGAACCGGGAAAAGCCCAAGCCTCGCACGAACGACGCGGCAAGGCCGCAGCAGGGCGGCTATCAGCAGCGCACAATACCGCAGGGCGCAAGCAACCGCACGGACAGGCCGCAGCAGCAGCGCGGCGACAGGCCGCAGAGGGACGGCGGATATCAGCCGCGGCAGGATTCAAGGCCGCCGCGTGGCGACGACCGCTTGGGCAAACCGCAGCAGCAGCGCAGCGACAGGCCGCAGCAGGGACAGCGGCGCGAACGCCCCATGCAGGCCGCAAGCGGGATGATACAGCCCTCAGTCGGCGGCAGAGAGCGCGGCTATGAAACCAACAAAAAAGCGCCCGCCAAGGGAAACCGCGACGATGAGCGCAGAAAGAATAAAAAGACACTGTTAAAGGAGGCGGCGCCCTCGATGAATGCATGGGATGACGAAGGCGGCTTCGGCGGAAGGAAGAAGAAAAGGCAGGCAGCGCCCGCGCCCAAGCCGGAACCGGTAAAGATAGAAAAGGCCGTTATAAACGGCGAAACCATAACCGTTAAGGAGCTTAGCGAAAAAATAGGCAAGCCCGCGGCGGAGATAATCAAAAAGCTGTTCATACTGGGCATAATGGCGACCATAAATCAGGAGATAGATTTCGATACCTGCTCGCTGATAGCATCGGATTACGACATTGAGCTTGAACAGAACATAGCAAAGACATATGAGGATGTTCTGCTTGAAGGCGTGGACGAGGACGAGGACAAGGATCTTGTGGAGCGTCCGCCCGTCGTTACCATAATGGGCCATGTTGACCACGGCAAGACCAGTTTGCTTGACGCTATCCGCCACAGCAGCGTTACCGAAGGCGAGGCCGGCGGCATAACGCAGCACATAGGCGCATATACCGTTACCTGCAACGGCAGGCAGATAACGTTTATAGATACCCCGGGTCATGAGGCGTTCACTGCCATGCGCGCCCGCGGAGCGCAGGTTACGGATATAGTAATATTGGTTGTTGCGGCGGACGACGGCATTATGCCGCAGACCGTTGAGGCCATAAACCATTCAAAGGCCGCAGGCGTGCCCATAATAGTTGCCATAAACAAAATGGATAAGCCCACGGCGAATCCGGACAGGGTAAAGCAGCAGCTTACAGAATATGGCTTGGTAAGCGAAGAATGGGGCGGCGACACCATATGCGTTCCCGTTTCAGCCAAAACCAAGGACGGCTTGGATAATTTGCTTGAAATGGTATTGCTTCAGGCGGATGTGCTTGAGCTTAGGGCGAATCCCAACCGCATGGCAAAGGGCATAATAATAGAAGCCGAGCTTGACAAGGGCCGCGGGCCGATAGCCACCGTGCTTGTGCAGAACGGCACGCTGAAGGTGGGCGACCCGATAGTTGCGGGCATGGCATACGGCCGCGTGCGCGCAATGATGGACGATAAGGGCAGGCGCGTAACAAAGGCCGGCCCGAGTATGCCCGTTGAGGTGCTGGGCTTTAACGAGGTGCCGAGCGCGGGCGATATGCTCAACGCCGCTGAAATAGATAAGCTTTCCCGTCAGGTTGCCGAGGAAAGGCGCGACAGGCTGAAGGCGGAGCAGCTAAAGAGCATACAGAAGGTATCGCTGGACGATTTGTTCAATCAGATAGCCGAAGGCCAGATGAAGGATTTGAACATAATAATAAAGGCGGACGTTCATGGCAGCGTGGAGGCCGTAAGGCAGGCGCTGGAGAAGCTTTCAAACGACGAGGTGCGCGTAAGGTGCATACACGGCGCTGTCGGCGCAATAACGGACTCCGACGTTATGTTCGCCTCCGCATCCAACGCCATAGTTATAGGCTTCAACGTGCGTCCCAACGCGGGCGCAAGGGCGCTGGCGGAAAAGGAGAACGTGGACATAAGGCTTTATCGCATAATCTATAACGCGATAGAGGATATAGAAAACGCCATGAAGGGTATGTTCAAGCCTGTGTATAAAGAGGTTGAGCTGGGCCGCGTAAGCGTGAGGAACACGTTTAGGGTAAGCGGCGTGGGCACGATAGCCGGCTCGTATGTGCAGGACGGCAAGGTGAGCCGCAATGCGCAGGTGCGCGTTGTGCGCGATGGCATAGTTGTGCATGAAGGCAAGATATCTTCGCTCAAACGCTTTAAGGATGACGTTAAGGAGGTTGCCGCGGGCTACGAATGCGGCATAGGTATAGAAAACTTCAACGATATCCATGAAGGGGACACGATAGAAGCCTTTGTAATGGAAGAGGTAAAGCGCTGATAAAGCGAAAAAAGGAATAAACGGAAAGGAAAGCGGCCTTGCAGCCCATAAAGCGGAGGCCGCTTCTTAAAGCAAAATGCCAAACATAAGATACGACAGAATAAATGAAGAGGTCAAAAAGACCGTAAGCGAAATAGTGCGCGAAATGAAGGATCCGCGCATATCGCCCATGACCACCATATCCTCTGCCGAGGTGACGAACGACCAGAAGATAGCCAAGGTGAAGGTGAGCATATACGACGAGGACGATGCCGTGCGCAGGGATACCGTTGACGCGCTTAACCGCGCGGCGGGCTTTATAAGGCACGAGCTTGGGCAAAGGATGGAGCTTAGGGCGCTGCCGCAGCTTAAATTCACGCTGGATACATCAATTGAATACAGCGCGCACATTGCCCAAATAATAGAAAGCCTGCACAGTCAGGATAAAAAGAGCGATGAATAACACGGGCGCGGACAATGCGCTTGCAGCCATTGCGCGGCTGATAGCGGAAAACGAGGATTTTACGCTTATAATGCACGTTTCGCCGGACGGGGATTCGATTGGCTCCGCCTGTGCGCTTAGGCTTGCGCTAATAAAGCTTGGCAAGCGCGTGCAGGCCGTGTGCGATGGGGACGTGCCGCGCATATACCGCTTCCTTGAAGGGGCGG
>CABSAH010000125.1 GCA_902475645.1 uncultured Christensenellaceae bacterium
CTCCCAATGCGGCGTTTCTGTCCTCCTTTGTGGGGTATATTAGCATCTCATGCACGGTTCCTATGCCGTTCACATTCATCTTAATTTCCGCATCTGCCACGCCGCCCTGCGCAAGGGACGTGTCTATAACAACCTTTACGCCTGCGCGTTCCGCATAGTATACCTTATAGGTCGTATCCGGCATTCCTTTGCTTTTGAAGGATTGGATTATTGTATGAACCTCTGCTTCGGCGGCTTCATCCCCCTTGGCATAGACGGCAATGATGAAATAACAGCCAAAATCGTATCCGTCAACCGCCATAACAATAATATCCATGGAAATGCCGTCGCTGTCGCTGCCTTCAAAGTAAATCTGATAGGCCTCCGCATCCCCCACCATGTCAGGGCCTGCCGTAAGAATACGATAGCTCTCGATATCAACATTCTGCATAAGCTGAGCAACAATGGCCTCACGTTGGGATTCCACATCGGAAAGGGAGTATATTGGGCCGCCAATATTCCAATAGTAGTCCGTCATAACGGCGCAGGCTTTATCCTTGCTTGCAAAGCTCATCCCATCCTCTGAAACCGTATAATCCGACGGTACCTCAATGGTGGCATTGATTATGTCAATATTCCGCTCAACCATTTTCGCCGATTCAACCGTTGGTTCTGGCGCCAAGCTTGGGTTGTCGGGCGCAGCGCTTATCGGCGGCCGGTCTGTTGCGGGCGCTGTTGCGCCGATGTTTTCCGCAGGAGTCGTTTTCCCGCCGCCGGAGAGTGCGATTGGGAGTATTATACAAAGGGCAATAACAGCCAGCAATCCGCCTCCCGAAGCCCACGCGATGATAGGATTGGCTTTCATATATGAAACAATCCTGAAAAAGGCGGAGGCCTTTCCCGCCGCGGCGCTGCCCGATGGCTGCTTGCAGTCGGTCTGCCCGTAGGCGGTGGTCGGAACACGCCTGCCGATGCTGCCGGCAAGCTCCTGTGCGGAAGCGTGGCCGTTCAGCGCGCCGATGAACGCTTCCATGTTCGGAAAACGCTCCTCGGTCTTTACCGCCAGCGCCTTCATAACGGCGCTTTCCACATGGGCCGGTATGCGAATTCCCAGCTCAGAGGGCGTTTTTATAGCATCGCCATGAATGCGCTCCAACGAATCCGGCGGAAGCTGCCCTGTAATGCAGCGGTACAGAGTAGCGCCCATGGCATAAACATCCGTCCACGGCCCCTGATTTCCGTGGCTGGAATATTGCTCTTCGGGCGCGTAGCCATGCTTTAATATTACGGACACGCTTTTGCCATCCCCCGATGCAACCCGCGCCGCACCGAAATCCAGCAGTCGGCTTTCGCCCTTGGCGGTAATATAAATATTGTCGGGGCTGATATCCCGATGCAGCAGATTCATGGCATGCACCTGTACCAGCGCTTCCATAATCGGCTGCAATATAGCTATTGCCTTATCATAAGGTATTTTATCCCCGTTTTTCGACAGATACGCCTTTAAGCTCATTCCGTCTACATACTCCATTACGAAATAGGCCGTGCCGTTCTCCTTGAAATAGTTCTGCACCGATACGATATTGGGAGTGCTTTGCAGCTTGGCAAGTATCTTCGCTTCATCCAAAAAGCGCTCCATGCCATATCTGTAATCCTCCTCCACTCGCCCTGTCAGCACCACGCTGTAATGATCGGAATGCCGCGTAGCCAGGGCAGATGGCATATATTCCTTTATCGCAACCTTTATTTCAAGCGTAAGGTCGTACCCCAAATAGGTTATCCCGAACCCGCCTATGCCCAGCACCTTTCCAACCAGATATCTTCCGTTAAGGATGGTTCCCAACGGCAGCGCCAGATACGGCTGCTCGTCGCCTTCATAAAATCCGCAATGCGGGCACGGAATACCCGGTTCCTTTTCCGCAAAGCAGCCATAACAAACACGTTCCGGATTCATGCGCCCTCCTCCATCATCTCAGCCATTACATAAAGCTCCTCCGCCACCTGCCGTACCCTGTCGGCATGCCGCAGAACCAGCGACTCCAACCATTTTTGCGCATTAGCCGCCTTTATAAACTCGATCTGCACCTCCAGTGGTTCAACGTAGAACTCGCCCGCATACGCAAGCACGCCTTCCCCTTTCGACAGCGCCGGAATTTCGTCAGGCTCCCTCATTTCGCCGTTCGTATTCAGGTGGAATATGGCCGCCGGTTCCCGCTCGGCGGCGTCATATCCCATTGTCTTCTGAATTTTTCCATTTTTTAAGCAATAAGCTGCCATAACGGATCACTCCTTGCTAACAGTAAATCGGTTGGAGCTATCGCACAGATAGAATGTATCTCCGGCAAACATCTTTTCCGCCGCATTAGCCGTCAGCTTTTTGCCGTTGCCTAAAAATGTACCATAGGAGGAGTCCAAATCGGTAATAACGAAGCAATCCTCATCCCGATTGTAGGCTACCTGGCAATGCCGCCCGCTGATGCCCGGTGCATTCTTATCAAATACAATGTTGCATACCGCCGGGTCGCGGCCCATTACAACTTTGCCATTCAGTAGGTCAAAGCTTTGGCCTGCATATTTCCCCGTTACGCCCCGCAGCACCGCGCGTTTTCCCGTGGAATTGCCGCCTGCGGCAGACGCCTTGTTTGCTCCGGCGCCCGCGGCAACGCCGACGAATGCCGATATGACCTGCCCGTTTTTGCGCAGCACTGCAAGCATTATTATGCCGCCTGCCAACGCAAGCACGCCAATGGGCAGGAATACATAGGCAAACCATGACGGAGCCGATGAAAGTCCGCCGCCCTTCATTGTGTATTTAATATTTTCGCTGTTAAGAACCTTAACCAGCTCCGCGGAGGTAATGGCAAAGTTTACGCCTTCGCTCCTGCCCTGCTCATCAACCGCACCGGAAGAATTGATTCCTATAAGGAAGCCGTGTTCATCCACCAGCGGGCCGCCGGAATTGCCGTGATTGATATATACATCCATTTGAAATGCTTCGTATTCGCTCCACGCCGGCTTGGTACGCTTGCTTATTATTCCCTTTGTCAGCGTAATATCATTCTCATCATAGGTATTGAACTGCTGGCTGCTGCTTGCTACGCCGGGATATCCTAAGGCATAAGCGGTATCGCCTATTGCAACCGCATCCGCATCCTTAATGGAAATTGCCGTGCGCTTATCCGTTTTTGACGGCAATCTTATAATTGCAATGTCCTTTTCATTAGATGGAGAATAATAAACCACCTCTGCCATAACGTAATCGTTTTCCGCCACGGAGAAATATACCTGCACGCCTGCCGAATACACCTGCCCCTGATATGCCTTTGGCCCTATATAGCCGTATTCCACCACATGCCCGTTTGTTACAATATATTCCACCGGCTCTCCGCTCTTACCGATGGCAAAGCCCGTGCCCATGGCTCCGGCGGACTGTCCATCGGTTAGTTGAAGATAGGAGTACACCATTACAACGCTGTTGCGCGCCTCATATGGGTTCATACCGCCTTCGCCCGCAATGCCCAATATGCCGAGTATTACAAAAACCAATCCCGCAATCAGCAGAATAATTGCTGCAATTTGTTTTCCAGATGCCTTTTTTGTTTCCATTTATTCTTTCTCTCCTTTACCGTGATAATTCAATACAACTGCCGTATAGTTATCCTGATTCGGCTTGTCTGCCGATATAATGTCCTCTTCCAGCTTATTGCAGCACGCCTGCGGAGAAAGCGTCATCGCTTCCATAATCTGCTTTAACGTAAGCGTATCGCTTACACCGTCCGAACAGAGCAGCAGCGCATCCCCCGGGCGGAGGAAAAATGGCTTGCGGCTATAATCGCATTTCACATCTTCCTTGCCTATGTATTCCGAAAGGGCGCCCGCTTGCGGGTCATTAAACGACTCCTCCACCGGAAAAGCGCCTTGCAATGCCCGCAGCAGCAATTCGTTTTTATATTCCTGCCGAATATTCATACCGTAGAGCTTATTTCCCCTAAGCAGAAACAAATCGCTATCGCCTACGCACCAGAACAAAAGCCGGTTCCCTTTGATAAGCACGGCTACCATGGTCGTTCCGCCATGTCCCCTAAAATGGCGATATACCTTTGCGCTTTGCTGAGATACCCGGTCGGGAATATCATTATCCGATAAGGGGAAAATACCTAAAAGCTCCGATACCGTTTCCGCTGCAATCCTGCCGCCCTCCGTCATGCCGCCCATGCCATCGCACAGCACGGCGAACAGGCCGTCCTTTTCATAGCGTTCCATGCGCGATATGCCGAATGCATCCTGCTGTTCATACCGGCTGCCGATGCCTTGAAGATTGGCAAGCTCCAGCTCCGGCGGCGGATTCACAGGCTCCGTAATCGGTTCTTCCGCCGCCTTTTCACCCTGTTTCTTCCGCCGAATCAGTATAAATGCAGCAATCAGCACTAAAAGGAGTCCCCCTCCCGCCGCAATTACCATCCAAATGCTTACCGCGGCACCATGAAACAGCGGTTGATTTAACAGGGAAAGTACATCTTCCATCCCTTATTCCTCATTCCATTGGAATTTATCTCCGCACAGCGGCAAGAAAATTAGCTTGCTTTTGCCCACCTCAATCACATCGTAGGCATTAAGGGGACGCACCGTTTCCACCTGCTCGTCGTTGCAGTAGGTAATGCCTCTGCCTTGGCCCGGGGAAAGGGAAAAGCGGTTGTGCTTTGCGTCATATATCACCAATGCATGGCTTTCTCTGGATACGGTATCGTCATCCGTCAGTGCAACATCCATAGCCGCCGCCCTGCCTATGAAGCTTCTGCCCGCTGCAAGCCTGTAATCAGCGCCGCGATTGGGGCCGGAAATGCAAATCAAAAATCCAACGGCGGGATCAAAGCCTATTTTCTTTTTAATGATACCCACCGTCTTATCTCTGTCCGCATCGGGTACGGCTGCCAAAGTTTTCCCCACCGAATCGGCCGCTACCGTCTTTCCGACCCCAACACCCTCCCGGCAATAGGGACAAATTTCAAATCTTTTTTCATCGTAAAAATGACCGTTATCGCATTGCTTCATT
>CABSAH010000126.1 GCA_902475645.1 uncultured Christensenellaceae bacterium
ACCCTTGTGTACGAGGTTTCCGTGCTGAAGAAATACGTTTATCCGCTGCTTCAGGAGGTACCCAAGGAAAGCCCCTGCTACGCCGCCGCGCGGGACATAACAAAGGTGCTTAACTACTTCCTTGATGCGGACGGGATAGAGGACGAGATACCGCCCACGAGCATACTGCGCGAATTTATAGGCGGCTGCACGTTTTACAGAAAGGATTGATGAATATGCGGCTTGTATCATGGAACGTGAACGGACTGCGCGCCTGCATGGGGAAGGGCTTTATGGAGTTTTTCCATGCCGTGAACGCGGATGTTGTGGCGCTGCAGGAAACCAAGCTTCAGCCGCATCAAATAGAGCTTGCGCTTGAAGGCTACGAGCAATATTGGCACAGCGCGGACAAGAAGGGATACAGCGGCACGGCCGTTTTTACAAGGCAGAAGCCCCTTTCCGTAAGCTATGACCTGCCGGATATGGAAAAGCTGGGCTTCCCCAACGAGGGCAGGGTGATAACGCTTGAATTCGACGAATTCTATTTTGTAAACTGCTATACGCCCAATTCGCAGCGGGAGCTTACGCGGCTCGAATTCCGCATGGATTGGGAGGACGAATTCAGAAAATACCTTGTTGGGCTGGACGCTGAAAAGCCCGTTATAATGTGCGGCGACCTTAACGTGGCGCATGAGGAGATAGACCTCAAAAACCCCAAAACCAACCGCAATAACGCCGGCTTTACGGATAAGGAGCGCGCAAAGTTCACCGCGCTTATGCAAAGCGGCTTTGTGGACAGCTTCCGCTATCTGTATCCCGATAAGCGGGACTGCTATTCATGGTGGAGCTACATGGCCAATTCCCGCGCGCGGAACATAGGCTGGCGCATAGACTACTTTGTTGTGAGCGACAGATTGAAGCACAGGATAGAGGAAAGCAGCATACTGCCCGAGGTGACGGGCAGCGACCATTGCCCGGTTATGCTTGAAATACGCTGAAAATAAACAAATTCAGGGAGGATAATATGCACTACATCGACCTTAGAAGCGACACCGTGACCAAGCCCACACTTGCCATGCGCGCGGCGATGGCCGCGGCGGAGGTGGGCGACGACGTATACGGCGACGACCCCACGGTTAACGAGCTTGAAGCCCTTGCCGCAAAAATGCTGGGCAAGGAGGCGGCAATGTTCGCAACGAGCGGAACAATGGGCAACCAAATAGGCATAATGAGCCAAACGCGGCGCGGGGATGAAATAATCGCCGGGGCGGAAAGCCATATAATAATGCATGAGGTGGGCGCCGCGGCGGTGCTTAGCGGCGTGAACGTAAGGCAGATAGACTACCCCAACTGCATACCCGTACCCGAAATGATAGCCGCGCGCATAAGGCCAAACGATATACACGAGCCGCCCACAACGCTTATATGCATTGAAAACGCGCTTGCAAACGGCCGCGTGGTGCCGCTTGAAACAATGGCGGAAATACGGAAAATTGCGGACGAGCATTCCCTGCCCGTGCATCTTGACGGAGCAAGGGTGTTCAACGCGGCAACGGCGCTTAACGTTGACGTTAGGGAGATAACCAAATATGCCGATACGGTATCCTGCTGCCTGTCCAAGGGGCTGTGCGCTCCCGTGGGCGCAATATTCGCAGGGCCTAAGCAAACCGTTGACCGCGCAAGAAAATGCAGAAAAATGCTCGGCGGCGGCATGAGGCAGGCGGGCATACTGGCGGCGGCGGGCATAATCGCGCTCAACGATATGACAAAGCGGCTTGATGAGGACCACCGCAACGCAAGGCACATGGCGGAGCTGCTCAATAAAATTGACGGCGTAAGCGTGGATATGGACGCGGTGCAGATAAATATGGTATTCTTTAAGGCGGAAGGGGACGCGGCGGCGAAAAGCAGGCTGCCCGAGCTGATGAAGGAAAAGGGCATACTTATAAATCCCGAGGAGCTGGGCGAATTCCGCTTCGTTACCAATAACGACGTTTCCGCAAAGGATGTTGAATACGCCGTAAGCACGTTCGCATCCCTTTTGCACGCATAAACAAACCAAGGAGGGTATGATATATGGCAACCAAGGTATGGGCGCACAGGGGCGCAAGCGGCTACGCGCCGGAAAACACCATTCCCGCGTTCAAGCTGGCCGTGGAGCAGGGAGCGGACGGCGTTGAGCTGGACGTGCATTTGAGCAGCGACGGTAAGCTGATGGTGATACACGACGAAACCGTTGACCGCACATCAAACGGCATTGGCCGCGTGGTGGATATGACCTGCCAGGAGCTGAAAAAGCTGGATTTTTCCAACGGAATGCCGGGCTATAAGGACGCGCGCATCCCTACGCTTAAAGAGGTTTACGGGCTGCTGAAGAACACCAACCTTACCATAAACGTTGAAATAAAGTGCGACGTGGTAATGTATTACGGCATATGGGACAAGGTTATTGAGCTGGAGCGCGAAATGGGTATGCAGGGCAGGATAATATATTCCTCCTTCAACCATTATGTGCTTATGAAGCTTAGGGAGATAGACCCAAAGGCCAAGATAGGCCTGCTGTATTCGGAGGCTATGGTTGACCCGTGGGTATATGCAAACTATCTGCACGCGGACGCAATACACCCGCATTACCTTGCGGCGCTGGGCTGCCCGGGACTGATAGAGGGCTGCAAAAAGGCGGGCGTGGAGATTCACCCGTGGACCTGCAATGACGAGCAGGTGGTGTGCGATTTGGCGGCGGCGGGCATAGAGGCCGTTATAACCAACTATCCCGACAAGGCGCGCGAAGCCATAGCGAACAGATAACAGCAAACGCAAAGGATTCCTCCCCGCATGAGGAGGAGTCCTTTATATTTATGCAATAATATGGATAAATTAAAGACTATCGCCACCATAAGGAGCGACTTTACAACCAAATTCGGCATACCGCGCCAAAGCGGGCTTGCCGCGGCGCAGATATCAACAATAGTATTTGAAAGCGAATACCGCGACGAAAACGCCCTGCGCGGGCTTGAAGGATATTCGCACATATGGCTCATATGGGGCTTTAGCGAGGTTAAGGCGGAGCGATGGTCGCCCATGGTAAAGCCGCCGCGCCTTGGCGGAAACAAGCGCATGGGCGTATTTGCCACGCGCTCCCCGTATAGACCCAACCCGATAGGGCTTTCCTCCGTTAAGCTTGAAGGGATGGAAAAGCTAAGCGGCTTAGGCACGGTGCTTACGGTATCGGGCGCAGACCTTATGGACGGCACGCCAATATACGATATAAAGCCGTATCTTTCGTTTACGGACAGTCACCCCGACGCTAAAAACGGCTTTGCCGGGGAAAGGCTTAGCTATGCGCTGAAGGTTGATTTTCCCGATGAGCTTATGGCGCTTATATCCCAAGGCAAGCGCGAGGCGCTGATTGAGTCGCTTTCGCAGGACCCGCGCCCGGCATACCTTACGGAGCCGGATATGCCGTTCGGCTTTGAATACGCGGGCTTTGACGTGCGCTTTAAGGTGAACGGGGATACGCTGAGGGTTTATGAGATTATAAAGCTATAAAAAGCATATTGACAAATACTTCCAAAATGATATCATAATGATATCAGGAGGTGATTTATATGCAGGAAAAGATTTTATCCAACAAAAAGAACGGTATGCTTGTGCTAATCATGGGCATATTACTTTATGCCGCTTCAATAGCGCTTACCATATTCGGCGCGGTATACGGAATGATGCCGTTTATGATAATAGGCATACTTTGGATGAGCTTGGGCTGGATACTTTTCGTCGGCCTCAGGGTTCTCAAGCCGCAGGAGGCGCTGGTGCTTACGCTTTTCGGCAAATACATAGGCACAATAAGGGAGGCGGGCTTTTACTTTGTTAACCCGTTCTGCACATCCGTTAACCCCGCCGCAAAAACAAAGCTAAGCCAAAGCGGGGACGTTAACACCGCCGAAAACAAGCAGCTTCGCATAAACACGGCGGAAATGAGCATGGCAGGGCCGGAAATACCGGACAAGCGCATATCGCTTAAAATAATGACGCTTAGCAACAACCGACAGAAGGTAAACGACTGCCTCGGCAATCCGGTTGAGATAGGCATAGCGGTAATGTGGCGCGTTGTGGACACGGCGAAGGCTGTTTTCAACGTGGATAATTACAAGGAATACCTTTCGCTACAATGCGACAGCGCATTGAGGAACATAGTGCGCATTTATCCTTACGACGTTGCGCCCAATGTTGACACCACGGGCGACGGCATAGCGGACGAAGGCAGTCTGCGCGGCTCCAGCGAGGTTGTAGCCAACCGCATACGCGATGAAATTCAGCAGAAGGTGGCGGACGCGGGGCTTGAAATAATAGAGGCGCGAATAACATATCTTGCCTATGCCCAGGAAATTGCGGCGGTGATGCTCCAGCGGCAGCAGGCGTCGGCAATAATAGACGCGCGCAAGATGATTGTGGACGGCGCGGTAGGCATGGTGGAAATGGCGCTTGAACGGCTGAGCGAAAACGACGTGGTGCGGCTTGATGATGAGCGCAAGGCGGCAATGGTATCTAATCTTCTGGTGGTGCTTTGCGGCAACCGCGATGCACAGCCCATTGTAAACAGCGGCAGCCTGTATTGACATGGCGGCGGATAACGCAAAAAAGCAGATACCGCTCAGGCTTTCGCCCAAGCTATATGCCGCAATAGCGCAATGGGCGGAGGATGATTTCCGGTCGGTAAACGGCCAGATAGAGTATCTTTTGAGCGAATGCGTGCGCCAGCGCAAAAGGAACGGCTCAACCACGCCGAAGGAATTCGATATTCCGCCAAAGCTTGACATTGAATAAAAAAAACAGCGGGACGCAGCTTAAAGCCATGCGTCCCGTTTTTGTTCGGCTTATCGGCTGCACATGCGGTCAATAGCGCGCTTGCCGGTTCTTATCATCCTTTTGGAATCGCGGACGGCTCGCCTTGATACGTCCGGATACATTGCGCACACGGCCGCCGCGGCAACCGCCATGCCCGCGGCAATGCCCGCCGCAGGATCTACTGTTTTCATGCCCCTTATCTC
>CABSAH010000127.1 GCA_902475645.1 uncultured Christensenellaceae bacterium
AAAATGGCAAAAGAATTTTTCGCGGAATATTTTCCGAAAGAGCAATATAAAGCGTTCCTGTGTTATAGCTGGATGCTGTATCCGCCCATGCAGATGTATCTCTCCGGCAATTCAAATATCAGACAGTTCGCCGGTAGTTTCCGCATTATCGGGGATTGCTCTGATTCGGCGCAGGCAAAAGAGTTTCTTTTTGCTAACGGAACAAGAAAGGAGATTGCCGCAAAAGCGACCTCCCTGCAAACGCTGGCACTCACTCACCCAGAAAAGCTTGGCTATGCCTGCGGCATTATAACAATTTAGCTTTTAGATTTTCGCTTCTATGCAAACATAAAAGCCCATGCTGTGCATAGGCTTTTATCTTTGGTGGGGATGGAGGGGCTCGAACCCCCGACCTCTTCGATGTGAGCGAAGCGCTCTAACCAGCTGGGCTACATCCCCGACGCGAGATATATTCTACAACAAATTCGCGCCTATTGCAACACTTAAATTTCATTCGCAGGAAAATAGTGGTACGGTGTGCGAGTTTTACCTCTCCTGAATCGTTATATCGCCGGAAACGGTATCTATGTCAAAGTCCGCAGATGCATCGCCATAAACATAGTTTGAACCGTTTTTGGTCAGCCCGAATACGCTGCTCACATCGCCCGATACGGTCGATACCATCATATTAAATCCGGCACCTTGTGGTAGCTGCATTGTGACATCGCCAGAAACCGTGCCGATTTTAAGCTCCTTTATTCCGTCGCTTTCGTCCGTGAACCATACTCCACCGGAGGTAGAATTAAGTTTGGCATTGCCATAGCCGCCGTCTATGGTCATCTCTCCAGATATAGACACAACCTTTATCGTGTCAGCCGCGCAGTCGTTTGCATTGATAAGTCCGGATACGGTGTCCAGCTCTATTTCCTTTGCGGTAATGTTCTCAATATCTATATCACCCGATATGCTGTTTGCGTCCAACTCACCAAGCCTGGCGCTTGAAATATACGCATCATTGGATACGCCGTCAAGCTGTATATCCATCTCACCTGACTCCAGCATGGCCCGCGGCACGCTTACAACAAGCTCCTTCGGCTTTATTATTTCGTCCAGATTGAGCATGGCTGCGTCCACGCCGTACCATGTATGCTTTTTGCAGAAACGCACCGTAAGCTTGCCATCGGCTATTTTATAGCGCAGGGCGTATTCTTCGCTTATATTATCGTTGCTCATCTCGTCAAGCTTTATGTCTGTTCCTTCATAAGGCTGCACCCTGACAAGGCCGCTTACCCATTCCACGCGGATCTTATCTATGCCGTCCGCCGGTACGGAATACGAATTGGAGCCGGTGTATGCGTTGTTGAAGCCCGTATCGTCATCGCCAAAGCTGTACTCCACGCCGTTTTCCATGGCATTGCCAACTATGCTGGATATGAAGCCATCCCTGCCGGTTATGCTCTTTATTATGCTTACGCCGGCAATGCAGCCGGCTATCGTGATCAGCAGCACCGTACCGCAGAGTACAGCCGCAATTATCGCTATCACTTTGCCCACGTTGCTCTTTTTCTGCGGCTGCTGAACGGGTTGAACAGGCTGCTGAGCCGTGTTCTGCGCGCTCTGCTCTCCGCCGCCAAGGCTTTTTATAAGCTCGCTCACGTCACCTATCCCGCCTATTGCCGCAGCGTACGCCTGATCCGGTGTATAGCCCTTAGCTATGCCGTCATGGTAGCGCTCTATCGTGTTCATTATCATTTCTTCGCGCATGTTATACGCCTGCGCCGTGGTAGGCGCGGCAGCGAACAGCCGCTCAATATGCTGCCTTATCCTGTACTCGTTTACGTTTTCCATAGTTTTTAATACCCTTCCTTATTCGTCAATTCGTCTATCATGGCGCGTGCGTCCTTCCATTCCTCAAGCAGCGCCTCGTAGTTCTTCCTGCCCTGTTCCGTTATGGCGTAATACCGCCTGCGCGCGCCCGTGGCCTCGTTCCCCCAGTAAGACGTTATGCTGCCGGATTCCTCCAGCCGCTTGAACGCCGTATACAGCGTAGCCTCCTTCAGCTCGTACCTGCCGTTGGTTTTGCGCAAAATGGCCTTATTTATCTCGTACCCGTAGCTGTCACCCGCGCTGAGCCGCGCAAGTATGATAGCATCCGTATGGCCCCGAATTATATCCGATGCAATGGACAATGCGTTCGCCTCCTTACCTCGCCGTTGCAGGATACAGTATACCTTGCTATACCTCGCCTGTCAAGGTATATTTTAATTTTATGTATATTGTTTTTGATATATGCTTTATCGTATAATAACACAAGAGTAGCTATTTCGTAGCCGCACCCGGAGGCATGCATGCCAAGCATAAAGCTGAACGGCATAGTTACGCGCTATGCAGACTACAAGGATAACGACCGTATGCTGACGCTGTTCACATATGAACAGGGGCTTGTTTCCTGCGCCGCACGCGGATGCCGCCGCGCAAAAAGTCCGCTTATGGGCGCAAGCGAGCTGTTCGTTTCGGGGGAGTTTGTGCTGTTCAGCGCAAAGGACAAGCTTACGCTGGACAGCGCCGAAATATCGGAACGCTATTATCCGCTCAGGGAGGATATAGACCGCTTTGCCGCGGCAAGCTATATGCTCTCCCTTATAAACGCGGGCGCGGAGGAAACGGCAAACAGGCCGCTTTTCACGCTGCTGCGCTATGCCCTTGCATATACGGCATATGCGGACGTTAACCCGACGGATATGGCCATATGCTTTGCGCTCAAATGCCTTATGGCGTTGGGATACAGGCCAAGCATAACAGTATGCGCATTATGCTCTAAGGACCTTCGCCGCGAAAACCGCGCCGCGTTCAGCGCACGATTCGGCGGGGCGCTTTGCGATGGCTGTGCGCGCGCAGTTGCGGCTGAGGATATAAGCCTGCTTTCGCTTGAAGCCATGCGCAGGATACTCATGATGAAGGACAGCGACATAAACCGCGTTGTTCTGCCCGAAAAGCAGCGCGCCGAATTGAAGCGGGCCGTGAACGGATTTGCCGAGTTTGCATTGGAAAAAAAGTTCCGCGCAATAGATATGATGTAGCCCCTTAAATACCTTGACTTTAATCAGAATATGCGCTATATTTTGGATGAATGGGCTTGGTCTTGCATTTTGCAAGGGTGGGCCCGTTTATTAGGCTATAAATTTTTATTTATATAGGAGAGAACATGGAACGCACTATACGATCCGAAAACAGCATGGTAACGGGCGTTATCTGGAAACAGTTGTTGCTGTTCTTCTTCCCGATAATGTTAGGCTCGCTGTTTCAGCAGCTTTACAACACCGTTGACGCCATTGTTGTCGGTCAATTCGTCGGTACGGATGCCCTTGCAGCCGTTGGCGGCAGCGCCGCGAACATACTCAACCTTTTGATAGGCTTCTTCACCGGCGTATCAAGCGGCGCAACGGTAATAATATCGCAATACTTCGGCGCAAACGACCGCAACGGCGTCAGCCGCGCGCTGCATACGGCCATGCTGTTTGCCATTGTGGGCGGCGCGGTTATAACCGTACTCGGCCTTGTGGGTACGGAATTCATGCTTAGGCTTATGGATACGCCTGAGGATACCCTTGCCGCCTCCGCATTGTATCTTAGAATAATGTTCCTCGGCATGGTGCCGAACATGATATACAATGTCGGCTCCGCCATACTGCGCGCAATGGGCGATTCAAAGCGTCCTCTGTATTTCCTTGTCGTGGCGTGCCTTGCAAACGTGGCGCTTGACCTTGTGTTCGTACTCGTATTCAAAATGGGCATTGCGGGCGTTGCCGTGGCAAGCATACTGGCGCAGGCCATAAGCGCCGTAATGGTGATTATGTCGCTTTCCTCCGCCAATATGGAGTATCGCTTTTACTTTAAGCAGATGCGTTTTGAAAAGGATATACTCTCCCGCACAATCCGCATAGGCTTGCCCGCGGGCTTTCAAGCAACCATGTATTCGCTTTCAAATATGCTTATACAGGCCTCGGTGAACCGCTTCGGCACGGATACGGTAGCGTCGTGGGTAGTGCTTGGCAAGGTGGACGGCATAACATGGATGATACTCGGCGCGCTCGGCATAGCCAGCATGACGTTCGTGGGCCAGAATTACGGCGCAGGCAGGCTTGACAGAATTCAGAAAAGCCTTAAATTCAGCCTGCTCATAGGCGTTGCTATAACGGGAGGCTTCGGCGCGCTGCTGCTGCTTTTCGGCTGGCCGCTTTTCGGGCTGTTCACAAGCGACAGCAAAGTGCTTGGAATGTCCATGCAGCTATTGTGGTACTTTGCGCCGTTCTATTGGATGTTCGTGCCGATAGAGATAATAAGCGGCGCGCTGCGCGGCATGGGCGATACGCTCATACCCACAATAATTACGGCTTCGGGCATATGCGTATTCCGCGTCATATGGATATATACGCTTGTTCCGGTATACAACAGCATGTTCGCCGTATCTCTCAGCTATCCTATATCGTGGGTGCTTACGTCCATTGCGTTTGTAATATATTATATGAAAGCACGCAAAAAGCTGATAGCCAATGCGCCCAAGCCTAAGATGCTCGACTGATACACATTTCAGCAACAGCATATAAACAATATATAACAATGTTAAAATCCTCCGTATAGCACAAATTATACGGAGGATTTATTTATGCTTGATTTCAAAACCCTGCGGAACACAAAGGGAGCACAGCCGCCCTTATGAAATGCAGATTAGCTTCAACCGTCAAATACGACATAAATTGTTAAGCTATCGGGTATGTAGCTAATGCTCAAATACTTTTCTCCATTTGACAGAAGCGTGCCGATAGAAACATAGTTCTGTCCTTTGATTTTCTCCGACGTGTCCTCAATCACTAAAAAGCCCTCCTGCTCCAAAAGCTTCATATAGTCATTATAGTCGTTTTCAGCTATATCAACTATGTTGATGCTGCAATTTCCGCGCTCCGTATCAAGCATTGCCCACGCTACCGTGCCATTAGGTACAGGCAGTCCATCCGTATATTCGTTCT